>JAHEYE010000120.1 GCA_023251695.1 Sphingobacteriaceae bacterium
AAAGAGTTATTCATTTATTTGAAAAAACAATTTAAGTGATTGATATAAATAAGATAAGAAATGATTTCCCCATTCTTTCCAGAACAATAAATGGAAAGCCTCTTATTTATTTTGATAATGGCGCCACTACACAGAAGCCGAAAGCTGTTATTGATGCAATTGTAAAATATTATAGCGAGCAGAATGCAAATATTCATCGCGGTGTTCATACCTTAAGCCGTGAAGCAACTATCTTATTTGAAGAGGCCCGCAAGACCGTTGCAAACTTTACTAATGCTTCGGAAGATGAATTGATATTTACAGCCGGAACCACCGATGGTATTAATATTGTAGCTAATGGTTTGAATTTGGCTGAAGGAAGTGAAATTATTGTTTCTGAAATGGAACACCACTCTAATATTTTACCTTGGCAATTGTGGTGTGAGAGAAATAAAGGCGCCTTGAAGTACATCCCAATAAAGGATGATGGAACTCTAGAAATTAAAAAACTGGAGACCTTAATTACTAAAAACACAAAATTAATAGCAGTTACCCAAGTGTCGAACACCTTGGGCGTTATTAATCCCATTGATGAAATTATTAAAATTGCAAAATTCAATGGTATCCCTGTTTTAGTGGATGGCGCACAAGCTGTTCCACATATGAAAACGGATTTGAAAAACCTGGGAGCTGATTTTTTTGTATTCAGTGCACATAAAGTGTACGCTCCTACGGGTGTCGGTGTGTTATGGATGGATAAAAAATGGCTACCGAAATTACAATTATCAAAAGCAGGCGGTGGAACAATTAAAACCGTGAGTTTTGAAAAAACAGAATATGTTGATGGCCCTTTGCGTTTTGAGCCGGGTACACCAAACATTGAAGGTGTAATTGGTTTAGCGGCAGCTTTCAAATATTTAGGTGAAATTGGCATGGATAAAATTGCCAAGCACGAACATACTTTATTGAAATACGCCACCGAAAAATTAAATGAATTACCTGAAGTTGAAATTTACGCGAATCATTTAAATAAAGCAGCAGTTATTTCATTTAATGTAAAGGGCGCTCATCCTTTCGACGTGGGAACTCTTTTAGATAAATATGGAATTGCTGTGAGAACAGGTCACCATTGTACGCAGCCCTTAATGAAACATTATAATATTCCAGGGACAGTGCGTGCATCTTTTGCGATGTACAATACACTCGAAGAAATAAATGAATTTATTGAAGCGTTGCAAAAGTCAATAAAAATGTTGTCATGAGCATTAAAGAAATAGAAAATGAAATAATTGAAGAGTTTGAGATTTTCGGTGATGAATGGGAAGGAAAGTATGAGCATTTAATCGATCTGGGGAAATCGTTACCATTGATAGAAGAAAAATATAAAACAGAAGATAGATTAATAAAAGGTTGTCAGAGTAAAGTGTGGATGCATTCGGAATCAAAGGACGGAAATATAATTTATACGGCCGACAGCGATGCAATAATAACAAAAGGAATGGTGGCTTTGATGATAAGGGTATTGTCGAACCAAAAAGCAGAGGATATTGTAAAGGCAGATTTAGACTTTATAAATAAAATAGGATTAAAAGAACATTTGTCCCCAACCCGGGCAAATGGTTTGGTAAGTATGATAAAACAAATGAAACTTGATGCCTTAGCACTAAGTAAAAAATAACTTAGCGCCTCTGCGTCTTTGCGAGAAATAATATGGCGGCAATAATAATAACAAAGAACACCGAATTAATGCAACGGGTAATCGATGAGATTAAGACCTGTTTCGACCCGGAGATCCCTGTGGATGTATGGGAATTGGGATTAATATATGAGTTAGATCTGAATGATGAAAGCGAATTGAAAATCACAATGACTCTAACTTCTCCGAATTGTCCGGCTGCTGAAAGTTTACCTGCAGAAGTAGAAAATAAATGCAAGTTAACTCAGGGTATTAAATCGGTAGAATTAAAATTAACTTTTGAACCTACCTGGACCAAAGAAATGATGAGTGAGGTAGCGCAATTGGAATTAGGATTTATGTAAAATGGAAAATGAAATTGAAAATAAAGTAGCAAACAGCGGATTGGTGACCATCGACCTTGAGGAGTTTTATGGAAACGCTGAGCGGGTATTACTGGATGTGAAACCTTTGTTGTTTCAGGAATTGATATTAAAAGAAAAGGATTTCCGTGACTTTATTAAAAATGAAAATTGGAGCAAGTATAAGGATAAGTATGTGGCGATAACTTGTACAAATGATGCTATTGTGCCAACCTGGGCTTACATGTTATTGAGTTTAGCATTAGAGCCTTTTGCTAAAAAAACTATATACGGAAATTTAGAACAATTAGAGGTTGCAGTTTTTGATGAAGCGCTTAATAAAATTGATTTCTCCCAATATAAAGATGCCCGGATTGTAATTAAAGGTTGTAGCGGAAAGCCGGTTCCAACAAATGCATTTGTAATATTAACGGCCGCATTAAAACCTTTCGCGAAAAGCATTATGTATGGCGAGCCTTGCAGTACGGTTCCGCTGTATAAAGCTCCGAAATGATCAAACCCCGTCGTCGTTCCAGTTGCTTTTCGAGAAATTTTTATTGAATGCAAACGTTGCGTAAGCCGTAAATCCGCTGAAGAAAATTAGTAAATGAAAGTAAGTGGCAATTCTGTATCCGCAAAAATAAGGCGCACTTCTGTCAAGTGTAATTAATTCCACAGGTAAGGAGAGGTCAACAATTAAAGTAAATACCGCAAGCGTTAAAATAAGTGTCTCGAAAGTTCTTAGTGGGAACAGAAGAGGTTTCCTGTACCATTTATAGTCTTTACCCCAACTGTGTATCAAATAAAAATTGCCATTGATGGTTGGTGCAAAAAGTATGCAAGGACACTCTTTTTCTTTTTTCGAAAAGGCTTGAGCCTGCGCAAGTATCTTAAAACCCTTTAGGTCTTTTTTAAAAGAAGTGTTCAGGTCCTTTATTTTTAAAACCGCTTCATAAGGAAATTCGTCTTTATAAAACTGACTGTCTAAAAAGCGCAAACGGTGTTTAATACAAATATTTTTTATTTCCTGAAGGCTGAAAACGAAAGCCGGATTAATTTCGACCTCGTCCAATAACTCAAAACTTTTATTGTAAAATTTAAGGTTACCGAGAATTTTATTTTCTTTAAGTAAATCCGAACTCAGAATGTTCTTTACTTCGTCAATCAAAGCATCTTCCTTCGAACGCTTTTTGTTACGCGTTTTTAAAAGCTCGGTTACTATGTTAACGCCTGAGAACATAAAATATTAATAGGGAATAATAGCTAGTCCTAATGAATAAGGAATAACGTTTTTCGGACCATTAGTTGTGAAGACTTCGCTCAGATAATAGCTGGCTGTAAAACAAAGTCTCTCGACACCAACTCTGAAAACCAGACCGTAACGTAAACGGTTTATGTTTTTTGTGTTATAGTGCCGTACACGGCCGTCGGCGTCATCTGTTTTTCTGAAATCTGAAATCACATAACCAATTTTGCCTCCAAGCATTAACTTAAACATGGTTGCAGATTTTGTCCGGAAACGGAATTCTAACGGAATTTCAACACTGCGTTCATTGTAACGGTTGGCTATGTATGGAATATTTTTAGGTTCTAAAATTGTGCTCACTTGTGAGTTCGTGCTGTCGAGTTGATAAATAAAATTTGCATTCGAGCTGTAATTGTGCACATACAAGCCTGCACCAATAGCAAAACTGAAATTTGAACCTCCAAATGGTTTATCAAACATAGTTGCAAATGCAAAACCGATACATTTCCAATCCGATTTAATGTTTTTAGGAGCACCCAGCCAATTTGTATAATTCACTTCAAATATCAGTCGGTCACGCGGATCCGCTTTATAATTTTTCAAATCATATTCCGAATCGCCTTTGTAGTTTGGGTTAACTGTGTTAGTGGGCTGTTGGGCCATGGTAAAAAAACCAACAAGACATAATAAAAGGGAATATGAAAAACGGCTTAACATACGATACAAATTTACGTTTTTCCGGTCTTTTATTTTTTTTGAAATTCGGAATTAATGCATTAAATTGCATGTTAGAACATTCATAAAATATGACACGTTTTTTATTATTCAGTTCGCTTGGATTAATTTTTTTAGGAAGCACAGCTTTTATTCTTAATAGTGGTGGCATAACCGGCCGTACAGGTTCGCCGGGCGAGAGTACTTGTTCGGGTTGTCATGGTGGCGGTGGCGGAGCAACTACAATTTCCTTATCAGCCACACCTTCATTTACTGCTTTCCAATATATACCCGGACAAACATATACCATAGGCTTAACAGTGAATAATAGTTTATTTTCAAAATTTGGTTTTAATGCAGAAATTTTAGACCCGGCCAATGTAAATGCGGGTAATATAACGGCTGGTTTAACCGGTGTTCAGGTTGTGAATTTAACCCGCAAAAATGTTACGCAAACAGGTACTCAAAGCGGAATCGGTTCAGCTTTATTTCAATTTGTATGGGTAGCACCTTTATCAGGAACCGCTACCATTTATGCGGGAGGAAATGCTGTCGATGGAACAGGCGGAACTGGTGCCGATACACCCGGGAACACTTCATTTGTGCTCACAGCTGATTTAAGTTCGTCGGTAAACGAAATGACAAAAACAGGAATTTCGGGGTTAAATGTTTATCCAAATCCTGTAAGATCTGAATTTAATATGAGTTATAATTTGATTGAAAACGGTTTAGTAAAAGCTGCTTTATATGATCTACGTGGAGCGGAAATAGCTGAAATTACCAATGAAAATCAAAACGCCGGCAAGCAATTCATCAGAACCCAATTACCTGATGGTTTAACACGAGGTGTATATTTTGTGAGGCTTTCTTCGAATGAAAAGCAACAGATTCAGCGTTTAATTATTGTGCAATAGAGCCTTTTTTTATTTAGACAAAAGCCAAAAAAAAGCGATGAAAAGGACCTCTGTAACCAAACATTTTTATAGATTTGTTCCTGAAACAATTTAACCTATGTCACATCTTTCGCAACGTGTACAGGATATTTCCGAATCGCAAACCATTGCCATGGCGCGGAAGAGCCGTGAGTTAAAAGCGGAGGGTATTGATATTATCAGTTTAAGTTTAGGTGAACCTGATTTTACAACGCCGCAAATCATAAAGGATGCCGCAAAAAAAGCCATTGATGATAATTACAGTTATTACACCCATGTTTCCGGTTATCTGGAATTACGTCAGGCCATCTGCGAAAAATTTAAGCGCGATAATAAAGTAGTATATACACCCGAAGAAATTGTAGTCTCTACCGGTGCCAAACAAAGCATAGCCAATGCTGTTTTGTGTTTGGTAAATCCGGGCGACGAAGTAATTGTACCTTCACCTTATTGGGTGAGTTATCTCGAAATTTTAAAATTGGCAGGCGCAAAACCAATCATCATTCCAACTACAATCGGAAACGATTTTAAAATCACCCCGGAACAACTTGAAAAACATACGACTTCAAAAACACGTTTATTGATTTTCAGTACACCTTGTAATCCTTCCGGCTCGGTTTACTCGAAAGAAGAATTAAAAGCTTTAGCTGATGTGGTTGCTAAGCACGAAGATTTTTATATAATGAGTGATGAAATTTATGAGCACATTAATTTCGTTGGTGGTCATGAATGTATGGCGCAGTTCGATTTTATTAAAGATCGGGTGATATTGATTAATGGTGTTTCTAAAGGATTTTCAATGACCGGCTGGCGTGGTGGTATTATGGCCGCTCCTAAGTGGCTGGCACAGGCATGTGATAAAATGCAAGGTCAATTTACTTCTGCAACTTGCAGTATTACGCAAAAGGCAATGCACAAAGCTATGGAGTTGGATTTTGACACTTATATTAAGCCGATGTGTGAAGCGTTTAAAAAGCGCCGTGATTTGGTTTTAAAATTGATGAAAGAAATTCCCGGCGTGAAAACAAATAATCCGCAAGGGGCATTTTACGTTTTTCCTGAGGTGAGTTATTATTTCGGAAAATCATTTAACGGAAAAACAATTAAGAGTGGAACCGATATTTCATTATTCTTGCTGGAGGAAGCACATGTGGCATTGGTTCCGGGAGCAGCTTTTGGTGATGACAATTATATCCGCTTCTCGTATGCCACTTCGGAAGATAATTTAAAAGAAGCTTTGAAACGAATGAGGGAAGCCTTAGCGAAATTAAAATAAACAATGAAGAAATTTTCAATTAAAAAAGAACACATCCGCGAAGTATTCCGTTCATTCAGCAATTTAAACGTATTGATTATTGGTGACGTGATGGTGGATAGTTACATGTGGGGAAAGGTTGGACGTATTTCGCCCGAAGCACCTGTACCGATTGTTTCAGTAACAAAAAAGGAACGCCGCTTGGGTGGTGCTGCAAACGTTGCTTTAAATATTCAGGCACTCGGAGCCAATCCTATTTTGTGTTCTGTGATTGGTGTGGATTATGAAGGGATGTCTTTTTTAGATTTATTGCGCCAGCAAAAATTAAGTCAGAAAGGTATTTTAAAATCACGCGACCGCATTACCACCGTTAAGAACCGCGTCATTGGCAATAATTATCAGGTGGTGAGGGTAGATGAAGAAACGGAAGATGATATTACTACGGATGAAACACAAAATCTCGTGAATCTGATCTCTTACATTATCAATCACGATAAGATTGATGTCATTATTTTTGAGGATTACAACAAAGGATTAATCACACCAAAATTAATTCAGAAAGTAGTTGAGTTGGCAAAGAGCAAGGGTATTCCTACCTGTGTGGATCCTAAGAAAAAGAATTTCAATGCTTATAAAGGCGTTACCTTGTTCAAACCAAATCTGAAAGAGCTGCGTGAGGGATTGAAATTAGATATTGACGGTGATAATATTGATGAATTACAACGTGCAGTAAGTAGTTTCCGAGTGAAGCAAAAATTAGATACTGCCTTAGTTACATTAGCTGATAAAGGTGTTATAACGAATTCGCGAAGTGTAAAAGAACATATTGAAGCACACGCCCGTAATATTGTAGATGTTTCCGGCGCAGGAGATACTGTCATCAGTGTTGCCGCCTTGTGTCGTGCTTTAGAGTGTAATCCTATTTTCACCGCAGCGCTTTCTAATCTAGCTGGCGGAATTGTTTGTCAGGAAATTGGCGTTGTTCCTATTAACAAAGAAGAATTGCTCCGCGAGGCACTGGAATTTGATTTTGTAAAATAATCTTAATGAATATTTATTAAATGCACAAAATGCGATCGATTTTTTGTTTTATTACAGTCTTCATTCTTCTTTTCACCCGACAAAAGACCTATTCACAAACAATTGGTATAATGGATAATGGTCAGCCGGCATTACCTTCTACAATTAATAGTAAGTTGATAAAGGCAGTTACAACAGCTGATGTGATTGTGTGTGATACTATGCATGGTGATATTACTCCTGCCAATGGTTTTAAAGCGGTTTGCTTTAATGTAATTTCTAAATCCGGTGCTCCGTATATCGATGGGTTTGGTGTTGTTCTGTCAGGAACTGTTAGCGCAAGCGATTATCTGCAGATTTATAAACGTCCGGGCCTTGTCGCAGGTAAAAATTTATCTTCAGCCGGTTGGTCTTTTTTGGACAGTATTAAAGTTTACAAAGCTAATACGGTAAGTGATACACTTTTTGTTGCTAATTTAAGTTTCAGTACAACAATAAACATGTTGAATAAAGATACTGTGGGGATTTTTGTTGGATTTAGGAATACTGGTCCGTTAACTTTAAAGTATGAGAACACCCCAACATTTGATGCTGTTTGGAATCAGGATGTTTGTATTGAATTAAGAACAGGATATGGCGGAGCTGCATTGTTTAATGCCGCGCAATCACCACGAGTTTTGGGTGGTTATGTAAAATATTGTTGTCTTCCCGGCTTAGGAATTATTGAGCAGAAAAAGGAGCTTGGGTTAGAAATATTTCCTAACCCTGCTTCCGATTTTATAACGATAAAAGTGGATACAAAACATTTTTATATAGAGGTTTATAATGTTTTGGGCGAAATTGTTTTGCGAGAGCGTTCTTTAAGCCCAATGAAAAATATAGATGTACGCAATCTTCCAAGTGGAACTTACACTCTTAAGTTAGTGACCGATTCAAAAAAAATGACGAGAAAACAATTTATTGTGAACCGTTAAATAAGCTTACCTTTATGGTTTCATAAATGTCAGCCGTTACTCCATATAATTCTTCCGATCCTAAAAAAGATCAGGTTGCTGAGATGTTCGACAATATTGCCTTCCGTTACGATTTACTGAATGGGATTTTGTCATTCGGGACGCATAAGGGCTGGAGGAGGAAATGCGTAAAAAAATTAAAAGCGCTTCAGCCAAAACAAATCTTAGACGTTGCAACCGGTACGGGCGATTTTGCCATTGCATGTACAAAATTAAATCCGGTGAAAATTATTGGTATTGATATTTCAGAGGGAATGATGAAATTCGGGAGAGAGAAATTAAAAAAGCTAAACCTTGATAAATTAATTGATTTAAAATCAGGGGATGCGGAAACCGTTGATTTTCCGTATAATTCTTTCGATGCAATTACAGTAGGCTTTGGCGTCCGTAATTTCGAGAACCTTGAAAAAGGATTAAAAAACCTGAACCGTGTTTTAAAGCCCGGCGGTAAAATTGTCATTCTGGAGTTTTCTTATCCGCGGAAATTTCCCATAAAACAATTTTATAATTTTTATTTTACTTATTGGACACCTTTTATCGGAAAATTGTTTTCAAAAGACACAAGAGCATATTCCTATTTGCAAGAGAGCGTAAAAGCATTTCCTAACAATGAAAATTTTGTGTCTGTGATGAATAAATGTGATTTTAAAAATCCCTCTTTTCAAACACTTTCATTAGGTGTTGCTGCAATTTACGAAGCAACAAAGTAATTAATTGTCTATGCCCTTGCCATCTTGCTCCTCATAAGACCAGAACTTACCTTTAAACTCTCCTTTTTTATTATAGGTGCTTATCGACCAACTATATTTTTGATCCCTGTCATGTTCGGTATAATCAAAAATAGTTTCTAATGTTCCGTCTGATCTATATTCTTTATATGAAACATACCAACCGTCTTTTAAAACATGAATGAAACGAACCTTACCATTCTTATAGTAATGCTTGTATTCACCATCCAGCCTAAGAGCATTTCCTTTTTTTACATTGCTATTTGAATTTATTTCAAGTTTACCGCCGCAAGGTCCCATCGGATACATACTTCTTCCATTAATAAAATAGTTGTAACGGAAATATACAGCAACATTGCTGTCTTTAGCTAATTTCCAATCTTTATCCAGCCAAACAATCCAAACGCCATCTTTTTTTCCGTTCGCATCCCGCTGGTTTAATTTTTCTGTCTGACTCACAACAACAAAATTTATTGCAAATAAAACGACAATTAATTTGAATTTATTTTTCATGCTAATGATTTAATTTAGATCCTGATTCCAATCACCAAAACATCATCCACCTGCTCAATATTCCCTTTCCATTCGGTAATGGTTTTTTCAAGCGCATTTTTCTGAAATTGCATGCTTTCAGCCGAATGAGATAAGAGAAGCTCCTGAAGTTGCTTGTATTTAAATTTTTTACCCTTCGGTCCTCCAAATTGATCGGCGTAGCCGTCGGTATAAGTATATATTATATCACCTTTATTTAACTGAAATTTTTGCAGACTGAACGGCGTTTTTTCTTTTGGTGATTTGC
>JAHEYE010000121.1:0-8469 GCA_023251695.1 Sphingobacteriaceae bacterium
GTTTCTCTAAAAAAGCAACGGCAATTTCACGCGGTTTTGTATAGCATATATCGTTTACTTCCTGAAGTTTTTGAAGAAGGTCGGCTTTCGATACATCAATATGTTCTGAAAGATGATTTTTGATGCGGTCGTAAAGACGGGATTTTAATACATAAAATGAATTGGCATTCAAATCGAGGTGCTTGATGATTTCCTCATCTTTCACACCATTTTCACGGTAAGATTTTATTAAAAAAAGAAAATTATCGGCCTTATTTTTATTTAATTGCGACTCAAGAGCTACATAAGCGTCCTGATCAAGCTGATTAATAATTTCTTTTAATCTTATCATAATTTTTATTTTTTGGTCCTTTTAGGGGGTTTTTCTCACGGAAAAGCGCTTTTAAGGTGTACTCCTGACTAAAAAAACAATATGGATTAAAATTTAATCTCAATTTAGGCAGGAATAATTGTTAGAAAAAAACATTTTTCGGAAAAATCTTACATGCTTGGTCAATTTGGGATAAAAGTACGACAAAATTGGTTTTTTTGTCGTTTATTTCCCCAAAACTAAAAAAAGAAGATTTTTAGAAAGTGGAAATGACCTGAAAAACGAAGCATATTACCACACAGATTATTTTCTTTATTTCTTTTTTATGAAATCGCAGTTCGCTGCCATTACACATTCGCCGCAATTTGGATTAGTGGGCCTGCACGTTTCCCTTCCCAGAAAAGATATATCCATCCCAATTCCCCAGTCCTTTTGCGGCATTACATCCATAATTTGTTTTTCAATCTTCTTGGGATCTGTCCCAATTGCAACACCCAAACGCGGAGCGACCCGTAAAACATGAAGATCAACAATAACCCCTACCGGTTTAATCCCTGCTTCGCGCATAATAACATTAGCCGATTTACGCCCAATGCCGGGAAGTTCGGTTAACTCTTCCATAGTTAATGGAATGTTCTTGTCGTCCTTGATTTTTTGCGCCAGATTAATTAACCAATTCGCTTTGTTTCCAAAATTGCGCACCTTACTAATGTATTTAATGAGCGATTCTTTATCTGCCTTCGCTAAAACTTTCATGTTCGGAAAGGCTTTAAATAAGTCGGGAGCAATCTTATTGATATTCTTATCCGAATCCTGCGCCGATAAAATAACCATTACTAATAACTGGTAAATGCTTTTATACTCTAAAGGATGGGCTTTACCTTTATACTTTTTTATAAGGGGTTTAAACGCTTCGGGCCAATTGGTTTTGCTCATATAATCTGTATTTATGCCTAAAAATAGCTATTTTTAAAATAAATGTGACTTTTTTATACACCCGTATTATGGTTGTAAAAGATTCACAATGATAACGACGATAACCATGACAGACATTGCTTCTTACCATCTCACCGCCGAAGAAATAACTTCGGAAGAGAAGCTGATAAAAGCTGCGCAGCTTAATCCCCGCGATTTCGAACCTCTTTACAAAAGGTATTTTAAACGGATAGCCAATTACATTTATAACCGCGTTGAGGATAAGGAAACAGCTTTCGAGTTAACCTCTGAGGTATTTTATAAGGCGCTCGAAAGTCTTCCTAAGTATAAACCCATGGGTGTGCCTTTCTCAGCCTGGCTATTCCGTATTGCATCGAATGAGATTAATTTGCTTTACCGCAAAAACAAAGCCATGCGTGTTTTGAGTATCGACCGGGATGGTTTAGGTGAGTTGAAAGGCGATATGGAGGAAAGTAATCAGACCGAAGTGGACGAACAACTTTATAAGGCTTTACAAACTTTAAAAGAAGACGACATGGAATTAATAAATATGCGCTTTTTCGAAAAACGACCGTTCAAAGAGATCTGTGATATACTTGACATGAATGAAAGCGCCTGCAAAATGAAATTATACCGTATTCTGGAAAAACTAAAACAATATTTAACTACTACCACTAACCACTAAAACATTCTGCCATGAGCAAGTACAAAATAAAAACAGATAAGCAACCACTATCCGAAAACGATATTGCGAACAATATGAATTTCGATAAGTTTTATGCCGGTTACTCCGCCGCAGGCAAAGCCTCGTGGTTAACTAAAGGACTAAAAACTTTTTTAGGAGGTACAGCCGCAACGGTTGTTGTTGTTACAGCAACCTTTGTCATCTATAAATCGGTTAAACATCAGGATTCAACTGCTTCCCGGGCCTTCATCAATCCGCCAATGCCTGAATTAAACAGTCCGGCTGATAATTTTGTGATTGATAATGTAAAAGACACAACCATTGTTTATAAAACAGGAAGCGTGATTCATATTCCGGCGAATGCTTTCAGAACTAAAAACGGTGAAGACGTAAAGAAAAAAGTAAAAGTGAAATACCGTGAGTTTCACGATCAGGTTGATTTTATTTTCAGCGGTATTCCGATGATGTATGATTCGGCAGGTATTGTCCGTCCTTTCGAATCGGCGGGTATGTTTGAAGTACTGGCGTTTGAAGACGATTCAATTCCTGTTTATTTAAAAGATGGAAAAACATTAAACGTAAATTTGATGTCGTACAATGAGGAAAATAAATTTAATGTTTACTACCTGGATACGGTTGCAAAAAAATGGGAATTAAACGAACATCAAACCCGTTTCCATAAAGAAGATCTGGACAAATTAAGTAAAGAGAAGCAGGATTTTTTAGCAAAACATAATTTATCCGACCCTGATAAACTCATCATCCCTAAAAAATCAAATCCTGATCTAAATAACTTTGTGATTGATTACGACAAAGAAGAATTTCCTGAGCTTGCCGTATATGATGGTGTAAAATTCGAAGTAAATACAAACGACCCTAACTATACCGAACAATTCAAAAATACAGTTTGGGAAGATGTGTTTATCAGCCGCCATCCTGACGGGAAAAATTACATACTCACTTTTAAAGTGAAAAAAATATCGGTTAGCATTACGGCAAACCCGGTTTTTGATGCGAAGAACTTTGAAGTTGCCATGAACGAGTACGGAAAAATACGTTTGCATCACAGTAACAAAGTGAAAGCGCAGGCAGACTCATTAAGGAACCTTGAAGACCAGTATCAGAATGATGTATTGAATGTAAACGGAATTAACGACCGCTTTATGATGTTTGCTCAAACCGGAAAGATATACCGCGGTATAGTTGTGAGCAGGTTTGGGATTCATAACTTTGATATCCCGCGCAACATGGATCAGATATACGGGAAATTAGAAAAGAAAGAAGGCTTTCCAACAGTAACTATTGTGGACGCCGCAACAGATAAAAAAGTGGAGGTTTACCTTACTAATTTAATTACACGTAGTATCAATGCTATATACCCTATATCACCGGAGTCTATGTATCAGTTCCCGCTCTCTTTATATAAAAATGCCGACTTAATGATTGTTATAAGCACAGATAAAAAGGTATATTACATCAAGGACAACGATTTGAAATCAACAAACGTTACCGGAAATGAGCTTACATTCAGGTTAAAGTATATCGAATGCGAGGGCGTTAATAAGAAAACTTATGACCTTCAGAAAATTAAAGATGCAATCGACATCTAATGCGTTTAACATCCCTTGTCATATTCTTTTTTATTTCTGCCTGGTGTTTTGCACAGGGCAGAGGTACGACCGCCACTATTAAAGTGCGTGCGGGTTTGGCAAAGTGCGAAATTGTGACGCCTGACAAATTTAATCTGGAATCAGAAGGCGATGTTACGATTAAAGTAAAAGGCCGCAACCCAAAAATTGATGTACGTGTTAAAGGCTGTGAGATCCGTTCAGTTAAAGGTGATGTGTATCATTTACGTTTTTTGAACCCCGGCATTTCTGTAATAACAGTTTTTCAGGTTACCGATAATGGTCATAAGGTGATTGGCGTTAAGAAAACAGATATTGTTCCCCCTAAATTTTATTTCTGTGGTTTAAAAGTGGATTCCTCATCAAAGGTTTTAAAATTGGGACCCGTACATTTATATGCCTATTCTGATATTTATAAAACCAAACTTCCGGTAAATAAATTTTACATGCTTTATTATAAGGACTTCTCTGCCTCCGTTAAAAAGAGCAGGAAACCAATCGCCGATACGTTAAGGGCAGATACTTGCAGATTAACCAAAGCGATGCGCGAACGTTTAAGATTCTTTCAGCCCAAAAGCGATAAAATATATTTTTACGGACTTTACTTTACCCTTCCCGATAAAACTATCCGTCCGCTCGAGCCGGTAGAACTGCAAGCCAGCATGGATACTTTGTTAAACGACTACAGCGTTATTTATTGGTTAAGGCGCAAGCAGCTTTAGTTTATCTTAAGAACACAAATAAAAAAGCCGGCTAAACCTGAGGGGCCGTACCGGCTGTTGTTGTTTTTACTCCAATCGAAAAGGACTTCCGAAAGATTGTACACAAAGTAAGTGAAACCTGAACGGCCGAAATAATATTTCTCGGCTTTTTTATCCAATATGTAAGATTTCACCAAAAAAAGGATAAAAATGGCATTCAAAAAAGCAAAACCGATTGTTTGGAAAGGCCTGAAAGGCCCTGATATCAGGGCTTTCGGCTTATTTTTTGGCATTAATTTATGGAATAATAAAAAGTATGACATCTCAATATTAAAAGTTTAACATTTTAATATATATAGTCATGCAAACCACAAAAACCAAAAAACTATCGCACATCTTTGCAATAGCGGCTTTAACAGCCTCTGTTATTGCATGGATAACACCGGCTTCGTATTACCAGGCCGCATTAGAAAACGATTTTATAAAGTCGTTAAAGAAAAAATTAACTGAATACAATGCACATGCGCCGGAAGACCGCGTGTATCTGCAATTGGATAAACCTTTTTATTCGCCCGGCGATGACATTTGGTTTTCGGCTTATATACGTGATGGCTTAACATTAAAAGCATCCAACAAAAGTGATATTATCCATATCGAATTATTAACACCTAAAGGAACCGTTGAAAAGCGTATTAACATCATTGCAAAAAACGGTAAAGCTGCGGGTGATTTTATGATTGATAAGGAAGCTTTAGGCGGTTTGTATAAAATACGTGCCTATACTAATTGGATGAAGAATGAAGGTAATGAAAATTATTTTGAGAAAGACTTACAGGTTCAAGATGTTATTCTTCCTAATTTAAAGATGAAACTGGATTTCGAGAAAAAAGCTTTCGGAGCCGGGGATGAGGTAGTTGCGAAGTTGGAATTAAATACCAACGAAAACAAACCTTTAGCGGATCAAAAAATAAAAATAGTTGCTAATCTTAATGGTCAGAAATTAATTGAAAAAGCTGAGGTGACCGATGAGAACGGCATGCGTTATATTAAATTTAATTTACCGAAAGAATTAAAAACAAATGATGGTTTATTAAATATAATGATTGATTATAACGGAAGTACTGAAAGTATTTCGCGGTCTATACCTATTATATTAAATAAAGTTGATTTCACCATGTTCCCTGAAGGTGGTGACTTAGTTTGTGGTTTAGATAATAATGTAGCCTTTACTGCGCTTAATGAATTTGGTAAGCCAGCCGATGTTGAAGGCGTTGTATTAACAGAAAAAGGAAGTAAAGTAGCCACCTTCTCAAGTTTTCATCAGGGAATGGGAGCATTTAAATTTAACCCGCAAGCGGGAGAAAATTATTCGGTGAAGATCACAAAACCGGAGGGCATTACTCAAACATTTAAATTGCCAGGCGCTTTAGAGCGTGGTTATGTATTAAATGTAGATAATAGTAAGCTTGGAGAAGTAGCAGTGAATATTGCAACCACTGAAACAGAAAAATTGGCTGTTGTTGCTCAGGTTCGCGGTAAATTATATTACTCAACTTTAATTGATGCTAAACCGGGCTCAAATAAATTTATTTTCTCGACAGATGAATTTCCTATTGGTGTTTCACAGATTACTTTATTTGATTCAAAGGGCATTGCACGCGCTGAGCGTTTAGCTTTTGTGAATAAACACAAACAATTAAGCATCACAGTAGAAACTGAAAAAGAAAAATATTTGCCACGCGAAAAAGTGAAAATGATGTTAACAGTAAAAGACGAACGCGGTTTACCAATGCCTGCTAATTTATCGATGTCAGTTGTGAACGATCAGTTACTTTCTTTTGCTGATGATAAATCAGGGAATATCTTATCACAATTGTTATTACAACAGGATTTAAAACAAAAAGTGGAAGAACCTGCATTTTATTTCAATGCAAAGGAACCAAAGGCTGACAAAGCTTTGGATTATGTAATGATGACCTCAGGTTGGAGACGTTTTGGTTGGGAAAAACTAATGGAAGAAGAATTACCTGCTATTAATTATTTAGGAGAACGCGCTTTAATTGGCGGTATGATTTATAATGGTGAAGACAGCAAACCAATGGCGGGAGTAAAAATTAAAATTCCCGGTGGAACTGAATACGAATCAGACAGCGATGGTAAGTTTTTACTGAAGCGCGTTGATTTAACCAGTCCGGTTTCGTTGATGTTTAACTCAGAGGGTTTTTATCAGCAATCGCAGTACCTGCAGGATTACAATCAGAATTTAGTTCTGTATATGTATAAAAAGAACTACAATTACTACGGCTATAGTGGCGGAGGTGGAAAACACCGTTCTAAAAGTGCAAAAATGGGTGCCGGTTCAGGAATTGATTTTGAAGATGCACAAATTCCGGCTGCAAACATGGGCGGTATGGTAAACGAAAAAGCTCCGGTGCTTGCCGATGTATTAGCAAATAAAGGTGTAAAAGAGCCGGAAGAAGAATTTCAACCTTTAAAGAAAGAAGAACAAAAATTCAAACGGATTGAAGGCAAAAAAGCAGCGCGCGACCAAAGCAAGGAAGGCGAGAAAAACCAAAAAGATATTCCTGCAGATTCGAATCTTGACGCAAAAGTTGTTAGTCAATCTGTAGCCGACCGCCGCTTCGGTAAAAAGGCCGGTGATGATATGGATGAAGGGGAAAACGGCAGACTTTTAAACGGACAAGCCATACAAACATATTACCGTGCCCGTCAGTATTACGCACCTAATTACGAGAAACAGGAAAATGTGGAATTACGTACAGATTTCCGTAACACCATTTATTGGAATCCGAATATTGAAGTTGGTTACAGCGGTAAAAAAACAATTGAGTTTTATACTTCTGATGACATCACTTCTTTCCGCACTACCATCGAAGGAATTGGCAGCGACGGAACTGTTGGTCGTACCGAAAAAAATATCTTCACGCAATTACCTTTCAATATGTCAACCAAAATTCCGGTTGAAGTAGCTACTGAAGATTTTGTTTCTATTCCATTAACACTAAAAAATAATACGAATGGTCCTTTAGGTGGTGTAATCACCATCACTGCTCCTGACGGATTAAAAGAATTATCAGCTATTCCAAGTGTGCAAACTATTATGCCCGGTGCTGCTAAAACAATTTATTTAGACTATAAAGTGTTAGATAAAATTGGCACAGGTGAATTCACAATTGCATTCAAAGCTTGTGGGTTAGGTGATGCTTTCACCCAAAAAATAAAAATTGCGCCTAAAGGATTCCCTGTACAAACTTCATTCTCTGCTCAGGATGTAGAAAAAGAATACACGTTCGAAATAAATAAATTAGTGAACGGCTCCTTAAAAGCAACATTCACAGCTTTCCCGAATGTAGTTTCTGATTTAATGAAAGGTGTGGAAGGAATTTTACAAGAGCCTTACGGTTGTTTCGAACAAACATCTTGTACTGCTTACCCGAATGCAATGGTGTTAGATTATTTAAAATCGACTGACAGCAAAGACACAAAAACTTTGGCTAAGGCAACTGATTTATTAAACCGCGGCTACAAGCGCTTAACAACTTTCGAATCGAGTGAAAAAGGTTACGAGTGGTTTGGTGCAAATCCTGCACACGAAGGTTTAACGGCTTATGGTATCATGGAATTTGTGGATATGAAAAATGCCGGTCAGGATATTGATCAGAAAATGTTAGACCGTACCGCAGAGTGGTTGATTAAACACAAGGACGGAAAAGGTGGTTTTGCGAGAGAAAAACATGCTTACCACGATTTCGGAAGAATCAGCGATGATATTTTAAACTCTTATATCGTGTACGCTTTAACTGAAGCAGGTTATACCGATATCAAAAAAGAATTTGAAACCGCTTACAAAAAAGCAATGGAAACAAAAGATCCATACATGTTAGCGATGATGGCGAACGCAGCTTATGCAATGAAAGAAACAGGAAAAGGTGACGAAGCTTTAAATGCTTTAGTTAAACAACAGGCAAAAGATGGCAGCTTCACCGGTTCATCTCATTCTATTACTTATTCGCAAGGACAATCCTTAATCATTGAAACATCAGCTTTATCTATTATGGCGATCTTAAATTCCAATGGTAAACATGGTGCCGCTTTAAACAGTACAGTTCAGTTTTTAACCAGTACACGCAGTGGTTCAGGTGTGTTCAGTTCAACACAAGGAACAATTTTAGCTCTTAAAGCCTTGAC
>JAHEYE010000121.1:8479-9651 GCA_023251695.1 Sphingobacteriaceae bacterium
TGACTGAATATGCTAAGTTCAGCAAAAAAACAACTGAAGACGGAACGATTGAAATTTATATCGATGGTAAAAAAGCGATCACCAAATCGTACAAAGCCGGAGATAAAGGAGCCATCACAGTTGAGAATTTAGAAGAGTTCATTAAAGGCGAAGGTAAACACGATGTAAAAGTAAAATATGTTGGAGTTAAAACGCCGCTACCTTATTCTATGTCGATCAACTGGAGTACTGCGTTACCAAACAGCGATAAAGAATGTGCTATTGATTTAAAAACTAAAATGGCAAGTAAAATTGCAAATGTTGGAGAAACTGTTCGTTTAACAGCAACTATCACTAACAAAAGATCAGAAGAAGTACCAAGCACAATGGCAATCATTGGTATTCCTGCAGGATTTACAGCACAACCATGGCAGTTAAAAGAATTGCAAGAGAAAAAAGTATTCGATTACTACGAAATAAAAGGCAACAACATCGCCATCTATTATCGCGGTTTAGCACCAAAAGCTGTTAAGGAAATCAACTTAGACCTTAAAGCAGAAATGCCGGGTGAATACGACGCTCCTGCTTCAGCAGCCTACTTGTACTACACCAACGAATTTAAAACATGGAGTGCTACTGATAAAGTAACAATTAAGAAAAGTTAGCCGCAGTCCCGATAGCTATCGGGAGCACAGATTAGCACAGATGAATTATAATTTGGAATACAGATTGGATAGGAGGAGAGTAATTCTCTTCCTGTCCTTTTTGTTTTTGATTGTTTCAATAAAATCACAAACCACTTTCGATATCAACGACCCGCGTAATCCGCATTGTCCTTGTCATAAATACCAGAAGCTGGCGGATGAAGAGTACAAAAAATTATTGCGCACCGGCAACAAAGGCAATGGTGAATTTGCCGGTAAATTTAATGTGCGCGAAGATAAAATTCATAAAGCAAGAATAGAAAAGTATAGAAAACAAAAACATAAAATAAGAGACAAAAAAATAAGAGCCTCGCGCTGGGTTTATAAATTTAAGCATTGGGCTCTATGGAAAAGGGCTACAAATCCTTCAAAATGCCCAATATGGAACGACAGATAAGCTTAATCTAAATTGTTACAGGTTATTTAATGATAAATGTTGGCTCTAAAGGTTTTTTTCCTAATTTAAGGTACTCAAAACCCCAACATATG
>JAHEYE010000122.1 GCA_023251695.1 Sphingobacteriaceae bacterium
GCTTGTTCCTGCGCGCGCCATTCGTGTACCAGTTTTTTGCTTTCTTCCGAGCTGATCCAATTATCGTTTTTATCAGCGCCGGTTTTACCAATGAAACCGTCATTTGTTTGCGCCCATTTTAAAATAATGTAAGGCCTTTTCTTTTCATGAAAAGTAAAAAAGCGTTTATTTAAATCACGACCTTCTTTTTCTAAAATTCCGATTATAACTTCTATCCCTGCTTTTTTTAATTTTTCAATTCCTTTTCCGGCTACTAGAGGATTTGTATCCGAATTGCAAATCACAACCCGCTTGAATTTTTTTGCAATAATTAAATCAGAACAAGGCGGTGTTTTTCCGTGATGAGAACAGGGCTCCAGATTGACATACAAGATACAATTGCTAAAATCAAAACCCGGATCTAAGGAATCAATTGCATTTACCTCTGCGTGGGCTTCGCCATAATGTTTATGAAAACCTTCAGCAATAATTACATCGTTTTCGGTAATAACACATCCCACCAAAGGATTTGGAGCAACTTGTCCCAAACCTTTTAAAGCCAGTTCCAGGCAACGTTTTATATGGTTTTCATGCGTATTCATTTCTTTAAGAGCACTAATTACACGAATTTCCTTCAAATAGTATAAAATTACTAAACATTCGGGTTTTTCCTTGTAAAATACACGCGTAATTTTGTAATTTTAGCTACTATTTTTACTGCATATGTTTGATAATTTAAGTGATAAACTCGACCGCGCCTTTAAAGTTTTAAAAGGTCATGGAAAGATTACAGAAATAAACGTTGCTGAAACCCTTAAAGAGGTACGCAAGGCCTTATTAGATGCCGACGTTAACTTTAAAGTAGCTAAGCAATTTACCGATACAATTAAAGAAAAAGCATTCGGACAAAATGTACTAACCTCTGTTTCACCGGGACAACTTTTAATTAAAATTACGCATGACGAATTGACCAACTTAATGGGTGGTCAGAAAGAAGATATTTTTCTTGGAGGAAACCCAACTATTATTTTAATGAGTGGTTTACAGGGTTCTGGTAAAACTACTTTTACGGGGAAACTTGCAAATTATTTAAAAACCAAAAAAGGTAAAGACCCTTTAATGGTGGCGTGTGACGTTTACCGTCCTGCTGCTATTGATCAATTACAAGTTTTAGGAGAACAAATTGGTGTTTCGGTTTTTTCTAATAAGGAAGAAAAAAATCCTGTTAAAATTGCTGAAGCAGCAATTAAACAAGCAAGAGAAAACGGGAATTCTGTTGTTTTAATTGACACTGCTGGCCGTTTAGCCGTGGATGAGATGATGATGAATGAGATTTCGGATTTAAAAAAGGCGATCAAGCCGAACGAAATTTTATTTGTGGTGGATGCAATGACCGGTCAGGATGCTGTGAATACTGCAAAAGCATTTAACGACCGTTTGGATTTTGACGGTGTGATCTTAACGAAATTAGACGGTGATACACGCGGTGGTGCGGCCTTATCTATCAAGTCAGTTGTAAATAAGCCTATCAAATTTGTTGGTACGGGTGAGAAAATGGAAGCGTTGGATGTGTTCTATCCTGAACGTATGAGCGACAGGATTTTGGGAATGGGCGACGTAGTTACTTTAGTAGAACGCGCACAAGAACAATTCAACGAAGAAGAAGCCCGTAAATTATCGAAGAAGATCGCGAAAAATCAATTTGATCTGAATGATTTTTTAAGTCAGCTGCAGCAAATTAAAAAAATGGGGAACATTAAAGATTTAGTTGGTATGATTCCCGGTGTTGGAAAAGCCATTAAAGATGCAGATATAAAAGATGATGCCTTTAAACACATTGAAGCGATTATTTATTCGATGACACCTACTGAGCGCAATAAGCCTGAAACTATTAATGGTGCGCGCAGACAACGTATTGCAAAGGGAAGCGGATTAAACATTGCAGAAGTAAATAAATTATTAAAACAGTTTGAAGATACCCGCAAAATGATGCGGATGATGAATGATAAAAACGCCATGGCAAAAATGATGCGCAACATGCCAAAAATGCCCGGTGGACCTCAGTAGGCAGTTAAAAGTAGGCAGAAGGCAGAAACGAGTAGGGAGGCAAATTAGGAAGTGAATAGAAGTCAGTAAGCAGTGAGTAATTTTTATCTGCGAAATCTGCGGGAAATAAAAAATAGAAAATATGAGTCATCAACTAATCGACGGAAAAAAAATTTCCTTAATCATGCAGGATGAAATTGCTGCTGAGGTAAAACAATTTGTTGCAGGTGGTGGCAAAGTGCCGCATTTGGCTGCTATTTTGGTTGGTGAAGATCCTGCTTCACAAGCATACGTTGGTTCAAAAGTGAAGACCTGTGAGAAAGTGGGCTTTAAATCTACGCTCTTAAAATTTCCTTCAACTATTTCTGAGGTAGATTTATTAAAAGAATTAGAAAAATTAAATAACGATAAAGACATTGACGGTTATATTTGTCAGTTGCCTTTACCAAAACATATTTCGGAACATAAAGTTATTGAAGCGGTGAAGCCGAGTAAAGATGTGGATGGTTTTCATCCGATTAATGTGGGAAGATTAGTTTTAGATTTACCGACCTATATAAGCGCAACTCCATACGGAATTACACAATTATTGGAGCGTTATAATATTGAAACCTCAGGAAAAAATTGTGTTGTTATTGGAAGAAGTCATATTGTTGGTTCACCCATGAGTATTTTAATGGCGAAGAATTCGAAGTTTGCAAATTGTACGGTTACGCTTACACACAGTCGCACAAAAGATTTAAAAGCACATTGTTTAAATGCAGATATTATTATTGCCGCTATTGGTAAACCAAATTTTGTAACTTCCGATATGGTAAAACAAGGTGCGGTAATTATTGATGTTGGTATTAACCGTGTTGATGATGCTAGTCTTCCTAAAGGTTATAAATTGGTTGGCGATGTTGATTTTGACGGCTGCGCTCCTAAATGTTCTTACATAACACCTGTACCGGGTGGAGTAGGACCAATGACCATTGCTTCTCTCTTAAAAAACACTTTGCTTTCTGCAAAGAAGGAGATTTATAAGTAATTCTTATTTTACTTCTTATCAGATTTTTGCATGTTGCCTTCTTCAAATTAATTCTCTACATTTATCTAAACCTTAAAACCCCAATCTCATGAAAAATACTTTATGTACTCTGGCTTTGCTGCTGTTAACTTTTACAGTTATCGCACAATCAAAAGCACACCGTTTAGGAATTACAGCCGGTGCAGGCTCACAAAAATACAAAGGTGATCTAGGAAATGGCTTTACATTAAAAAATAATTGTTGGTATGGGACTTATCAAGCCTCTGCAAGTTATTATTTCTGTAATAGTATAGATATCGGGCTCTTCGGAACCTTTGGCAGTTATGGTTTTTCGCAGCCCGATGATATTAAAATGAAAGAAGTTTTAGCTGATGACCGTTGTCCGGGTTGTATTGGGCGTAAAGGTATTGGGAATGTAAGTTGCCGTTTGTATTCGGGTGGCGGAATGATAAAATATAAATTTGCTAATGGGTATATTTTGAATGAGAATTGCAAAATCAGACCATACGTATATGTTGGTGCGGCCGCCATTCAATTGGTGGATAACATGAAAATGAATTGTGTTCAGGCCGGAAATTATACTTCTTTAAACGCAGGTTTTGGTGTTAAGTATTATTTAACAGAGAGAATTAATTTTGGTTACAATCTTTCGTACGGTTGTTTTACTACCGATCATTTGGATTACAAAATGAAAAATGGTGATAACGATAAATACCTTCAGCAAACTTTAAATATTGGTATTGATTTGTTTTAAAAGGTTCTTGCAATGGCGCTAAATTTCACTTTGCGTCTTAGCGCCTTTGCGAGAAAAAATTAATTATCAATATAACTCACCGTTTCCTTAACAGTTTTAGTAGCAGCTGAAGGTTTCCAGCCCGGCATCTTTAATAAAATCTTTTCCAATTCTTTTTTGCAGCCGGTACAGCTATTATCAAATGGTGTCAGGAATTTCACTTCCGTAACTGTTCCTTTTTCATTAATCGTTAATTCGGCTTTAAACGCTTTTACATTTGTCTTCAGCATTTCGCTCTTATTAATTTCAACTTTAAGATAATCCTGAGGTTTATAATAACCGTGATTCGAATATTCTATATTATGAACATTCCCGCTTTCATCGCGTTTTGGCTCAGCTGTTGTTATACCACCTGTTGCCGCTTGATTTGTATTGGAAGCAACTTTTACAGTGGCTTCATCTTTTGCAGCATCTTCATTTCCTAAATATTCTTCGCTTTTCGCTTTTTCTTTTTTCGGAGCAGCGCGTTTTTTTACACCACCAGCTTTTCCGCTTCCGCTTTCGGCTTGCATATTATCATCCCCGTTATTTTTCGAGAGTGTAATTTTTTCAGTTGTTGCTTCCTTGTCACTTGCTTTCTTATCATCCATTGCAAGAGCAGGAGAACTTGGTGCGTTATTTCCTGTGGGCGGACCACTTGAAGTTTTCGTTTCAACCTGCTTTTTAAAATCAGCTTCTCCTTCAGAGGCAGGAACCGTTTGTGCAGGTTTGGTTTCTTTAACAACCAAACGTGAAGTTAATCCATCGCCTTTATCTTCATCGGCTTTCGCGCGCTTATCGCCGGCTGAAATGTCTTTATTGTTTTCGGGCGATTTTTCCGCCAGAGCATCTGTAACAGTAATTGTATTTAATTCCCCGCTCTTTTTGCCTTCAGCTTTTGCCGGTTCTTCCATTGGAGCAATATCTGCAGGCTTCGCAACTTCGTTGGCAATATTTTCGGTACTGAGCGTATCCGAACTCATTGCCATTTCCTTTTTATCACCCATTATATTCATAAAGAAAATGCTTAAGCCCACAACAAGAACTAATCCTGCAGCCAGACTTAAATACATCATTCCTTTTTTACTCCCTGTGTTTTGCTGAAAATACTTCTCGTCGATTTTTCTATTGACAGAATCCGTCAGATTTTTCGCAAGCTCCGCATTATCTAAACTATCAAAACCTTCCAGTGCTTCTTTTTCAAAGTCATCCAGTCCGCTTGAATCGTTTGAGTTCAATCGTTTCAACAGCTCTTCGCTGTCCGGGGTATGTTTATTAAGCCTGTTGGCCATTTTGTAGTTCTTCAATTTTTAATTTTAAGTTCCGTTTTCCATTCTGTATATAACTCTTCACTGCATTTGTATCGTAACCTGTTATATCCACTATTTCGTTGTATGATTTATTCTTGTAATAAAACAAAACAACGCATTGTTTTTGTTCCTTGTTAAGACTACTGAGCGCCTTTTCCAATTGCAAAATAGTATTTTCCTTTTCGTTATCTTTAGTATTGAGATGATAATCCTGTCCCGAATCCATAAAAAGCACATTACTTTCCTGTAATTCAATGTCTTTCTTAAGTTGTACCGACTTTTTCCGGAGCTCCATCAGGCACATGTTTTTGCTATAGGTATAAAGCCAGCTTTTAAAGAATTCTATCTTATGTTTTTTAAGATCTGATGCCAGTTTTTCGAAAATTTGCATCACTAAATCCTTGGCATCGTCCTCGTTTTTGAGGTACTTAATACACAAACCTAAAACCAGGTGTGAATAGCGTTTAAAAAGGATGCCTAAAAACACTGTATCACCGCTTTCCGAATAATGGCTAATAAGCTCATTATCACTTAGGTTATTGTATTCGGAATTATACAGCATTTAGCACTAAAATTAGGCATTTTAAGGGCAAATTAACATATCCTTTGGTTAATAATTATTAAATTGGATAGGCAGGTCGCAAATGCTATATTTGTGGGTTATTGTGGCCCTATTTTTGCCACTGAAATTGAATTGGCTAGACTTTTAAAATATTTGGTGCTAATTGTGGTAATTACCAGCAGTTTTGGATTCGTTCAGAACTTCGACACCAACGCAAAGATCAAGGCCGTATTCATTTACAATTTCACTCGTTATTTTGAGTGGCCAAGTGCCAAAAAAACAGGCAATTTCATTATCCATGTGGTTGGTAAGAATGAGGCGTTGATGAAAGAGCTAAGCAAAATGGCTGAAAGTAAAACTGTGGGTAACCAGAAAATGGAAGTGGTGAATACCCCCGAATTCGATCCGAAAGCAAAACCACACATGTTATTTCTTTTGCCGGATGTGAGCAAATCTTTAACAGATGCTACCTCGAAATTAAAAGGCAAAGGTGCCTTGATTATTGCAGAAAATGCCGGTGCAGCAAAAAGTGGTGCCGCTATCAATTTCGTGATTATAGAGAATAAACAAAAATTTGAATATAGTAAAAACAGCGCTGTGAAAGCGGGATTAAAAACCAGTGAGGATTTTAAGGCCTTAGCTATTGCAGTAGATTAACATGAGAAATATGAAAACATATTTGTTAGTCGTAATAAGCATCATGCTTAGCTCTGTTTCGTTTGCTCAAATGGAAAAATTAGAGCGCGTAATGCAGTGTATAAAAGCGAAAGATGTGAATTGCGCAAAGAATGCAGTCGACTCTGCGTTCATGTCGGCCGAAGTGCGTAAAGACGCGCAGGCCTGGTATTACCGCGCTTTCGTTTATTACGAATTGGCCAAGAAAGAAAAATTCTCATTCAGTTCAGCGCTGCGCGATACCTCCATGAAGTGTATTTTTATCTCAAACAATTTAAAACCCGAGCAAACCGTAAAAGAAGCTAACTTACAAATATTAAAAAAACATGCAGAAACATATTATAACCTTAGTATCAAATTGCTTTACGATTCTGTAAATTGTACAAGAAGCGCAATGGCTTACAAGAAACACAAAGAAATATATTTACAAGTTGACTCTACTTTTGATTTCAAAACGAAGGATATCGAATATTACAATGGCGTTGGTGCACATTTCTCTGAATTGTTTGGCGCAAATACAGCTAAAACCGAATTCGGTGAGTGTGGTAAACTGGCATTAATGAAAGTAATTGATCTCGATCCTAAAAACGTAAGTGCAACCTTTAACCTTGGAATTATTTATTACAACCAGGGCGTTAATCTTATCAACTCGATGGATATTGATACACCACTCGATAAGCTCGAAGTTATTCAGGATAACTCCACAAAATTATTTAAGCAATCGTTACCTTTCATGAACAAAGTTTACCAGTTAGACCCAAAGAATCAAAAAGCACTGGAAGGTTTACGTCAGATATACCAGGCCCTTAACGACACTGAGAAATCACTTGAATTCAACAAGAAACTGGAAGACGCGAAGAAAGGTTCGCAACAATAAGGGCATGGCATTAAGATTCACTATTGGCAGAAGGATTGGAACAGGTTTCAGCACCTTAATTGGGTTGACAATAGTTGCTTTTGTGTTAACGCTCTCCACTGTTACCGAAAGTAAAAAGAAAACGGAGGAAGTGGTTGATCAGGTGGCGCCGAGTGTAGCGGCATTAAAAGAATACAACTTCTTATTGCAACGGTCGCAGACTTTAATTTCGAAATGGTATTACAGTAAAAATGTGAACGATGGTGGTCGCAGTGAACTTGAAAATTTAATAACCCAGGATTATCCTAAGCAATGCCGTGATTTAAGAGAAATTTCTAAAAACTGGACTAGCTCAGAGGAAGTAAAAGCATTGCGCCAAATTACGAGCAAAACCGATGCCGTTTTTCTTACTTACCAGCAAGAGATAATGAAACCTCTCAACTCACTCGAGTCGTATGAGGATGTATCGGTTTATTTTCCGGCTTTGGCGGCCTTAGACGACGCAGAAGAAAGTTTGCAAGGGATTTACGCAAACCTTCTTAAACTCATTGATTCTAAACAAAAAACTGCAAGATCTTTGCGTGATGAGATGTTCTCTTCCTTTAATCTTCTTGAGCGTTTTGTAAAATATCTTGGAATTACTTTGGTGATAGGAGGTATTTTCGTTGCCTTCTTTACGGCGCGGTCAATTGTAAATCCGGTAGAACAACTAAAGAAAATGTTATTATCGATGGGTTTGGGTGTATTACCGAAAGAGCGTATTAATTACCGCACCGATGAAATTGGCGAGATGGGTGGTGCCCTTAATAGTTTGATAGAATCGATGGAAGCAACAACCGAATTTGCCAAGCAAACTGGTTCCGGTAATTTCGATGCATCCTACAAACCATTAAGCGAGCAGGACAGCTTAGGATTAGCGCTTGTAAAAATGCGTGATGACCTGGCAGAGAACGAGCGTTTTCTCGAACAGAAAGTTGTGGAGCGTACTGAAGAGGTGGTTCGTCAGAAAGAAGAAATTCAAAGTAAGAACGGAGAGTTAGAGATTTTATATAAGCAAGTAACCGATAGTATCCACTACGCGAAACGTATTCAGGAGGCTATTTTACCGCCGCCGGCTTTATTCGATCAGTTATTACCGAATTCATTTGTATTGTATAAACCGAAAGATATTGTTAGTGGTGATTTTTATTGGCTCGACAAGAAAGGCACAAATGTTTATTTCGCGGCAGTAGATTGTACAGGTCACGGTGTACCGGGAGCTTTCATGAGTATTGTGGGTTCTAATTTGTTGAAGGACGCGGTGAATAATACCGATTTGTATGCACCTGCTGAGATCATGGATAAACTAAATGAAGGTGTGGCATCTACCTTGCACGTTGGTATTACCGAAAAACAAACCAAAGACGGAATGGACATGACACTTTGCGCTTTGGATTATAAAAAACTGAAATTACATTATGCGGCAGCTTATAATCCGCTGTACGTGATACGTGATGGAAATTTGATGCAATACAAAGCTGATAAATTCCCTGTCGGCGCATTCATAGGTGAGAAAAGAAAATTCACTAATAATACAATTGATCTCCAGAAAGGCGACATGGTTTATATTTTCTCCGACGGTTATGCGGATCAGTTTGGCGGGCCGAGAGGAAAAAAATTCATGGCCGGAAATTTCCGGAATCTTTTATTGGATGCAAGCAGATTACCTGCCGATCAGCAGCGTCAGCGATTGAACGAGACCATTGAAAACTGGAGGGGAGAATTGGAGCAGGTGGATGATATTTTGATAATAGGAATTAAAATTTAAAAATAGAGCCGCGATTAGCTTTGCATATCAGCAGATATATTTAAATTAGCGGCGTTTATAGAAAACAAAAATGGCACAGTTTGATTTAATAATGCCGAAAATGGGTGAGAGTGTTGCGGAAGCAACCATCATCAAATGGGTAAAGAACGAAGGCGATACCATTAAAGTTGATGAAACTATATTGGAGATTGCGACGGATAAAGTGGACAGTGAAATTCCTTCGCCATTTGAAGGTACTCTTGTAAAAAAATTATTTAAAGAAGGTGATGTAGTTCAGGTAGGAGCTATCATTGCACAAATCTCTTCTGAAGCAAGCGCAAAAGTTGCGGAAACCCCGAAGACCACAACACCTGAAGTGAAAAAAGAAGTTGTTGCTGAAACAAAAACCGCAGCGGTAACTACAAGTCATGCAAATGTTGATTTCAGTAAATCAGAAAAATTTTATTCTCCGCTTGTAAAAAACATAGCGAAAGAAGAAGGTGTAACGCTTGTTGAGTTAGACGGCATCAAAGGTTCCGGTCAGGCCGGGCGTGTAACAAAAGCAGATATTCTGGCGTATTTGCCAAACAGGAATAAACAAGGTACCACCGTTCAGAGTAACGGTACTGCGAAA
>JAHEYE010000123.1:0-3553 GCA_023251695.1 Sphingobacteriaceae bacterium
ATCGTCGTCTTTTATACAGCAATCAACCGGACAAACAGCGGCGCACTGAGGCTCATCATGAAAACCTTTACATTCGGTACATTTATCGCTAACAATAAAATATAAATCCATCGAAACAGGTGTTTGCGGATCGTCGGCATTCACTTCAATACCTGAGTTTTTTCCTTTAAACATGCCCTTTACGCCAGTTCCGTCAGCAAATCTCCACTCCGCCCCGCCTTCATAAATAGCATTATTCGGGCATTCAGGTTCACAAGCCCCGCAATTAATGCATTCGTCTGTAATTTTAATTGCCATTTTCTTAGTTTTGCATCAGATCCTAACCTTGTCAGGACAGACCACAAATATACGACCTAATTATGAATTTGGAAAAGAGAAAAGAGGCTTTTGTTAAATGCGGTTTGTTTATTACGCGCCATTTTAACGGAAATTATGAGGAAAAGGAGAAATCTTTACATCAAGGACTTACACAATTAATAGAAGGTGCCCTCATCTATAATGGTTGGTTTATAAAAATATTTGTTGAGTAAGCCCTCCAAAACATAAGCAAAATGCTAAATGAAAAATCACTTAACGATTTTGTAAAAAACATACCTGAACCCAAGCATCAAAAAACAGTTGCTCTTATTATGGCGGGCAACATCCCAATGGTTGGTTTCCATGATTTAATGTGTGTGTTGTTAAGCGGACATAAAGCGTTATTGAAATTATCATCCGACGATAATGTATTGATGCCTTTCTTTATTAAGCTTCTGGAGCATTATGAGCCTGCAATTGCAGAACATATTAAATTCAGTGAAGCTAAATTGGCGGGCTTTGATGCCGTTATTGCAACCGGCAGTAACAATACATCGCGGCATTTTCAATATTACTTCGGAAAATACCCTAATATCATTCGCAAAAACCGTACTTCGGTGGCTGTTATCACAGGTAAAGAAACCAATGAAGACCTGAAAAATTTAGGCCGAGATATATTTCTGTATTTTGGTTTGGGTTGCCGGAATGTTTCAAAATTACTGGTTCCGAAAGGCTTTGTATTTGATCCTGTTTTTGAAGCAGTTTTCGACTATAAATTTGCTGTGGATAATAAAAAATACGGGAACAATTACGACTATAACAGAGCTGTTTATTTACTGAATCTTGATAAATTTCTCGATAATAATTTTTTAATAATAAAAGAAGACAAAGGGTTGTTCTCACCGGTATCTGTTCTGTATTATCAGGAGTTTGATTCGGAAACCGAAATCAATAAATATCTTAACGCTAATAAAGAGAACCTTCAGTGTATTGTAGGTAAGGGTTTTGTGCCCTTTGGTTATTCACAACAGCCTGTTATTACTGAATATGCCGATGGGGTTAATACATTGGATTTTTTAGTAAATTTATGATGTGTTAAAAAGACTGCTTTTTACTGTTTTTGCTTTTTATGGCCTAAAGGTTTTTAGTCAGGCTCCCACAGCTACCATTGTATTGCCTGCAGGAACTATTTGTACTTCTCAAGCCGTGCTTTTTAATTCCACAACTACTAATACACCTACTGCCTATTCATGGACGATCAGTCCGGGTGCAGGTGTGAATTTTCCTTTGAGCACTAATCAGTCATCGGTTGGCGTAACTTTTTCTTTAGCGGGTGTTTATTCTGTTTCCTTAACAGTATCTAATGCATCCGGAACTATTACAACGTCGGCTTTGGTAACAGTAAACCAAAAACCTACAGCCAGTTTTTCAGCCAGCTTAACAACGGTTGGATATCCTAATCAGCTTGATCTGACAAACTTTTCTACTAATGCCAATTCATATCTCTGGAGTTTCAGCGAAACGCCAACTACAAGTACTGCGGTTAATGTTTCACATATTTATTCGTCAAGCGGTGCTTATTCGGTTCAATTAGTTGCACAAAATATTAATGGCTGTACTGACACTTTGCGTTACAGTTTGTATTTACCGGATTCATCGGGCGTAACATTGCCTAATTTTTTCACGCCTAACGATGATGGCGTTAATGATATTTTTAAACCTGTGGCACGGGGTTTAAGCGCGCTCACAGTAAATGTTTACAACCGTTTCGGGATTTTAGTTTATGGTTGGGATAAGGTGAATGGATTCTGGGACGGCTACACAACCGCCGGTATTCTTTGCGAATCGGGAACTTATTTTTACGTATTGGAAGCTACAGGCTTCGACGGGAAAAGTTATAAATTAAAAAGTTACCTCAACTTGTTTCGTAATTAAGTCTGCTAAAGGTTAAAAACATATCCTTTAATTACAAAAACCAGACCGCATTTACCGGCATCAAAAGCGTATCCTTCGAAGTGAACGATGGTGAGGTTCTCGCTTTATTAGGCCCAAGCGGTGAAGGAAAAACAACTTTGGTAAAATGCGTTTATGGTTTGGAAGATATTACCGAAGGAGAGATTATTTTCAATAAACAAAAAGTTCTCGGGCCATCTTATAATTTAATTCCCGGGTATCCCGATATGAAATTAGTGAGTCAGGATTATTATGTTCTGGATAATCATAGCGTAGAAGAAAATATTAAGGATATGCTCGTTGGTTTTATTGATGATTACAAAGAAAAACGCAACCGTAAAATTTTAAAATTACTCGAACTGGAAAGCATCAGACAGCTGAAAGCAAAAAATTTATCATCGGGCCAGAAACAAAGAGTTGCCATTGCGCGGGCGCTTGCCGTTTTTCCAAAATTGCTTTTGCTGGATGAACCATTCAGTAACCTGGATAAAATTTTGAAAGATAAATTGTTTGATTTTATCATTCACGAATCACAAAAAAAACATTGTGGTGTTATTTTAATTACACATCAGGCGGAAGAAGCCCTGAAGTATGCGGATAGAATTGCCCTGGTGATAAGTGGGAAAATTTCGCAAATAGGAACCAAAGATCAAGTGTATTACAAACCTAAAAATTTAAAGATCGCCAAAACACTCGGCGATTATAATGTGATTGAAGCAGTAGATTTTGAAAAAAGTTCTTCTTTTTATAAAAGTAAAAAACGCGCACTCCTCCGTCCGAATCAGTTTAGTGATAGTCCGAAAAAAGGCGCCGATATAATTGTAACCGTCATCAATTGTTTTTTTAACGGCAAGTGTTATGAATTGTTCGTGCAAACGAAATCCGGAGCTGAAATCATCATCTACTATCATCATCCAAAAGTAAAAGAAGAAGAATTGGCCTTCAAGATTGATTCATTTAACTAACTGTATGTTAAATAATTACAAGCATTTATTGTAATTTTTCACGATTTTTAGTATATTTGCTGTAATAGCCTCTAAAACATGCGTTATACACTTCGCTTTTTCTTGAGTTGGATTATTGCTGCCGTATTCATGTACGTCGCTTTCTATGTCTGGCATGGTGTGGTGCTAAATGATTTCAAACAGATTCAGTTTCCGATTGTTTGGTTTGTTGTACTTTCGGCCTTTGCATACCTGGTGATTTCGTTTCTGTTGTTCCGTGTTTTTGAAACCAAAATAATCAGCTACTTCGATAATATTTTTATGCGGGGTTTTATTTCTGCATTAATTGTTGGGATTAG
>JAHEYE010000123.1:3653-9636 GCA_023251695.1 Sphingobacteriaceae bacterium
CGGCCTTTGCATACCTGGTGATTTCGTTTCTGTTGTTCCGTGTTTTTGAAACCAAAATAATCAGCTACTTCGATAATATTTTTATGCGGGGTTTTATTTCTGCATTAATTGTTGGGATTAGTTTATTCGCCATCATGACTGTATTGCATATTTCCTTCACCAAAAACGTTACTTCCACTTATTTAATTACCGATTTTTTCTGGCAGATTGTTGAGCAATCTATCGGCGCCCTATTTATAGTTTTAGGAAAGCTTCTGATTTTTGAACCTGATTTCGAACACGAAGAAGCTTAATCATTCAAAAAAATTCTAATAAAAAAACCCTGACGAGCCCGTCAGGGTTTTTTATTTTATTCAAATCTCTTTTACTGTTCCATCTTGTTCAGATTACTGTTCTTCTTACTATATAGGAAATAAACAATTATACCAATCACACCCCAAATAAGGAAAGCCACCCAGGTTTCAGGGCGGACAAAACACATTAAGAAAATATTGAAACAAACCCCCAACGTTCCAACCAGATAAACAGCCGGCGTCCGGTAAGGTCTCTCAAGTTCAGGTTTTTTCTTACGTAAAATCATTACTGCCACACACACCATTGCAAAAGCAAGTAAAGTTCCCATGCTGCACATTTCCGAAATCTTGTCAATTGGCGTTAATGATGCAACAATTGAAATAATCAATCCAACCATTAGTGTGCTTTTATAAGGTGTTTTAAATTTCTCATGTAATTTACCGAACAAACCAAATGGCAATAAACCATCTTTCGCCATTCCTAAAAACACGCGGGTTTGTCCTAACATCATAACTAACATTACCGATGTTAAACCTGCAGTTGCAGCAATAGTAATAATAAATACAGCCCAATTAATTCCGATACCCGAAAACGCTGAAGCAACCGGAGCTGCCATATCTAACTGATCATATTTTACCATTCCTGTTAATACAAGAGAAACTAAAATATATAACACGGTACAAATTACCAATGAGGCGATGATAGCAAAAGGAACGTCTTTTTTCGGATTGATAGCTTCACCTGCTTGTGTCGACACAGCATCAAAACCAATGTAAGCAAAGAACACAATTGTTGCAGCAGTTAATACCCCTCCAAAACCAAACTTAAAGGTCTCTGTTCCGTCCGGACCAATAACACTTTGTCTATCCGGAATAAAAGGTGTCCAGTTTTCTGTATTGATATAAAAAGCTCCGACAATAATTACAAATAACACAACTAATATTTTTACAACTACAATTACGTTGTTTGTACTCGCTGCTTCTTTAATACCTTTCACTAAAATCATAGTCACAATCCAAGTGATAATAAAGGCAGGTAAATTAAATGCGAATGAGGGGGCTGCCATTCCTGCTGCTAAACACTTTTCGGTTGCAGTGGCTAAATCATTACTGAGATAGATGGGCACATCAATATGACACAAATGCAAGAGCTTGCAGAAGTAACCGCTCCATGCTACGGCAACGGTAGTCGCCCCCATCATGTATTCTAATATCAGGTTCCAGCCAATAAACCAGGCAAATAATTCGCCAACTGTACCATAGGCATAAGCATAAGCCGAACCCTCCACAGGTAATACCGATGCAAACTCGGCATAACATAAGGAAGCGAATAAACAGCCGATTCCCGCAATTACAAATGATAAGGCTAAAGCAGGACCCGCAAAGTTATGTGCAGCAATACCGGTTAAAGTGAAGATACCACCACCGATAATTGCGCCAATACCCAGCGATGTTAAGCCCCATTTAGTAAGAACGCGTTTTAAATCGCTCTTTTTCATGTCGGCCTCAAATGCCGAAACAGGTTTTATTCTCCAAACTGACATATAAACGTTTTAATTTATTTGAACCAAATATAAATAAATTTTTGAGAAGGAAAATCCCCTAAACAAGGGGTTAATAATACATTATAAACAATGTAAGAGGGATACCAATGATGAAAAATACGTAAATAAGGAGGAATAGCACCTTTTGAAAAACAGACAAATCGTTGCTGAACTCTGTTCGCAATACCTTCATCACATGCTGCATTAACATGGGCTCAATAACACTGTATTGGTATTGCCCCGGCTGAACAGCACCGTATTTTCTCTGAAACGAAAACAAAATACAATCCCGTATCAGCCAATAATTCCTATCAGGCAAATTATGGTATTCCATGTGATACTGCAGTTTTTCGCCATCCAAATAATCACGTATCTTCTGGTTTTTGATTTCGTTAATCAGCTCAAAAACCATAATTGCAGGAACAATGACCATAATAAGATTTCCGCTAAGCGTAATGATCACAACCAAAAACAAAATGGATAAAATTGTAAATACCAAACGGATACCGTGATTGTTTTTAATGAACAAATTCTCGAGCAACCGCCCGCCATCCAGCGGAAAAACAGGCAGTAAATTAAAAACATTAATAAAAATAAAAACATTGGCCAACATTTTCAGCATTTCATCCGGATGAGATTTATTTACGATATACAAAACAGCTCCTGCAATGATGCCAGGCACCGGACCGGCCAAAATAATAATGCTCATTTGCTTTTGGGAAACACTTTGCTTCTTTCCGCTTACAAAGGCACCCAATAAGGGCACAATGAATAGTTTTACATTCTGGTAATTGTATAGTTTCATAGCCAAAAAATGCCCGAACTCATGAATTAACAACACCACTAACAAAGCTGCTATGTAGGCAATGTTACGGTCAAATAAAAAATAAAAAAGTACAGCGTATATTAACAAACTGAACAACGACCGCCGAATATTGTTCTCCGGTTTTTCGGCCACAACAGGTTTAGGAGGAAAAATATTAGTCTCTTCTGTCATCCTGAGCTTGCCGGAGGACCGGCTTCAAATTCAAATGGAACAATAAATAAATACAGGTAGCGAATAAAAAGAAAGCGCCGGTTTGATGCAAAACCCCTAAAGCCACAGGCACCTGGTAAAGCAAAGTAAAAATACCCAGCATGAACTGAATGGTTACCCCATAAACGAGAAGTGTTACGCCCAAACTTTGCCATTTGTTTAAATTTATTTTGGACGATTTATACCAGAGTGCCGCGACACAAACGACAACTATAAATGCAATGATGCGGTGCATGAACTGAACCCCCGCCCCTATTTCAATAAAATTTCTCCAAAAAGAATCTTCAACCATAATCGTGTCTTCAGGAAACCACTCCGTCCCCATTTTCGGCCAAGTTGGATAGAATAATCCCGCTTTTAATCCCGCCACAAAAGCACCATAAATAATCTGGATAATTAAAACAGTAAATAAAATTAGTGTAGTACTCTTTAATTTTTTTCCTTCGGTCTCCACAGCATTTTCCTTCGGATAGATTAATTGCAAAGCAAACCAGAATGTAAAAGCAAACACTGTGAACGCACTCATTAAATGAATGGCAAGCCGATAATGCGATACATTCGGATTTTTAACCAGTCCGCTTTTCACCATCCACCATCCTATTACGCCTTGTAAACCCCCGAGTAAAAACAAGAATATGGATTTCATGAGCATAGGCCTGTCGAATTTTTTTCTGACAACAAACCAAATAAAACCAACCAAAAAAACACCCATCATTGTATTTCCTATTGACCGGTGAATATATTCCCACCAGAATATGGATTTAAATTCCTCCATATTCATGGCATTATTTTTATAAATAAATTCAGGACTGGTCTGATATTTTTGAAAACGCTCAAACCAATCGTCCTCACTCAATGGCGGCAATGAACCCATGAAATTCCAATCGGTAATTGATAAACCCGAATGCGTTAAACGTGTTAAACATCCCACCACTACCATCAGGTAAACCAAAGCGCAGCCGGTTAAGAGCCATCTGATAATTGCTTTGTTGGGGTTAAATAAACAGGCGTTTTCCATTGCAGATTGTAATATTACTCAGCATTTAAATACTAAAAAAATAAACGGGCATTTATATTGAGAAAATTTGTTTTTTCGGATGGGGTATTTTAACTAAATTCACAACTTTGCCCCTTATGCTTAAAAAACTAGCTCATTTCATATTAAAGTACCGCTTAAGCCTGCTTTTTGCTCTACTGGCTATAACGGTTGTGATGGGCTATTTCGGTTCGCATGTCGAAATCACCTTTAACAATCCGCGTCTCTTACCTTCAACCGATACCGCAAGTATTGATTACGATTTCTTTAAATCGAAATTCGGGCAGGACGGAACCATTTTAGTTGTTGGAATAAAAAAAGATGAATTAAATACCATTGAAAACTATAATGCCTGGGTGAAAGCCGGTGATGAAGTAAAGAACCTTGCCGGTATAAAAAATGTTTTATCTGTTGCACGCCTGCACGACATAAGCCTCAACGATTCTTTAGGAAAATTTGAATGGAAGCCTATGAAAGGCCTTCACCCAACCACTCAAGGCGAACTGGAGGACATGTGGCTCAAAGTGAATACGCTTAAATTTTACGAGGGGTATGTGTTCGACCGCAAAACGAATTGCACTTCCATGCTTATCACTTTTTTCGAAAAAGATCTGAATACTAAAAAGCGTCTCGACATTGTAGATAATATCCGTATGGTGATCGATAGTTTTTCTAAAGCCACCAATATAGAAGTGCATTATTCAGGTTTACCTTATATAAGAACTATCATCATGCGGAAAATTTCTCATGAGATGATTTTCTTTTTGATAATAGCATTGATTGTTACTGCTCTTATTCTGATCATCTTCTTCCGCTCATTCACCCCTATGTTATTTTCATTGATTGTAGTGGTTATGGGTGTTCTCACCTCGCTAGGGTTTGTAGTCTTATTTGGTTATAAACTCACTGTATTATCCGGACTCATACCACCTTTAATCATTGTAATAGGCGTTCCGAATTGCATTTTAATTCTCAATAAATACCATACCGAAATTGCGAAAGGCATTTCAAAAATGCTTGCCTTGCATATTGCGATACAACGTTCTTCGGTTTCTTTGTTCTTCGCAAATATTACGACCTCCATAGGTTTCGCTGTTTTTTGCGCCACCAAAAATCAGATTTTATTCGAATTCGGAATGGTAGCTTCGTTAAGTGTAATGGCAACCTTTGCTTTTTCGCTCATTTTAATTCCAATTATTTTCAGTTACCTGCCTGTTCCTACTAAACGTCAGTTAAGACATCTTGAAGGAAAGTCACTTCGCAAATCACTTGAAAAAGTAGCCGCCATTACTGTAAATAACCGTAAGGCCATCTATGTAACCGTTATTAGCCTTGTTGTTATTTGTTTAATCGGCGCCTTAAAAATCCGTGCCTTTGGTTTTGTAGTGGATGATATTCCTAAGACAGATGTGCTCATTACCGATTTGAAATATTTTGAAGAAAAATTCGGCGGCGTGCTTCCCTTTGAAATTACGGTTGACACCAAAAAAGAAAATGGTGTGATAAAAGGAAACGCCCGTGCCCTCTTCAGAATTAACCGTGTTCAGAAATTATTAACGCATTATCCCGAATTATCGCGGCCTCTCTCTTTAGTTGAAATTATTAAATTTTTATTTCAGGCTTACAAAGGTGGCGAAGAAAAATATTTCAAAATGCCTTCTACCGCCGATTTAAAAACCATTGCCGATTATATTAAAGACGAGAAAGAAAAACAATCCCAGATCCGTGCATTTGTCGACAGCACCAAGCAGTTTACAAGAATTAGTGTTCAGATGAAAGATGTAGGCTCGGTGCGTGTAAAGGAATTAATCAAAGAACTGAAACCACGTATCGATTCAATTTTCAATTTTGATGAAGATGCCAAACAGTGGCTCCCAAAAGAAGAGCAGTACGAGGTGCGTATAACAGGCAACAGCATCATGTTCCTAAAGGGCAATGATTTTTTAATTAATAATCTGATTGAAAGTGTTGTTCTCGCCATTGTATTAATTGCCTTGCTCATGCTCACCTTATTTACATCATTCCGCATGATTTTAATTTCCACTATTCCAAGTTTGGTTGCCCTGCTAATTAC
>JAHEYE010000004.1 GCA_023251695.1 Sphingobacteriaceae bacterium
CGTCAAACACTTTTGTTTTTTCTTCTTTATTGAAATGTTTTACACCATCTGTCATCATCGTATTGCAAAACGGACAACCAACTGCAATAATATCAGGATTCAGATTCCAGGCCTCCTCTGCTCTTTCGGTGTTTACTTCTTTATTGCCTTTTTCCGCTTCCTTAAACATCTGAGCTCCTCCGGCACCACAACACAAACCGTTTGCCCTGCTTCGTTTCATTTCGGTTAATTCAACATCTAGTTTTTGTATAACTTCTCTTGGGGCTTCATAAACATCATTGGCACGCCCCAAATAACAAGGGTCGTGATAAACTATTTTCTTGCCTTTGAAATTGCCGCCTTCCACTTTCAATTTTCCTGAGTTAATTAATTCCTGCACCAATTGTGTATGATGAACCACTTCGTATTTACCACCTAATTCAGGATATTCATTCTTGAGGGTATTAAAACAATGCGGACAACCTGTAACAATTTTCTTTATGCCATAACCATTCATTACTGTAATATTTTGCATCGCCTGCATCTGAAACAAAAATTCATTTCCTGCCCGCTTTGCCGGATCGCCGGTACAACTTTCCTCCGTCCCCAGTATGGCAAACTTGATATTTACATGATTTAAGATTTTTACAATGGCTTTCGTAATCTTTTTTGCACGATCATCAAAACTTCCGGAACATCCAACCCAAAATAATATCTCGGGAGTTTCGCCTTTAGCGAGCATCTCGGTCATCGTAGGAACTATTATTTTCTTTTCAGTCATTTCGTTTTAGTAGGCAGTTTTTAGAAGGCAGAAGGCAGGGGTTTTGGTGCAAATTCTTCGGGAGACAGCATCATATTTCCTGGCATCCTTCCTATTTGCAAATACTCCACAATTAACTCACTATGTTTTTCTACACTAATATACCCACAATCCTTTTCAAAATCCTTATGTACTTGATAACTCATTCTACTATTTTTACTGCTTTCTGCCAACTAACTTCTGCCAACTTGTTCTAACACTCGTTTATCCAATTAGCCCTGTCGGCCGGAGAAAACTGCCACGGTGCTCCATTGTTCTCTATATTTCCGAACATGCCGTTCAATTCAGTTGGCGCAGCACTCTGCTCAAGTACTAATTGTTGACGCAAATCCATGATAATTGCAAGTGGGTCAATATTAACAGGACATTCCTGAACGCAAGCATTACAAGTATTACATGCCCAAATTTCTTCTGCCGTAATATAATCTCCTAATAAAGATTTTCCGTCATCCACAAATGTGCCTTTATTCTTGTCAATGTTTTTCCCCACTTCTTCCAACCTGTCACGTGTATCCATCATTATCTTCCGCGGTGATAGTTTTTTTCCGGTCTGACTTTGCGGACAAGAAGAAGTACAGCGACCACACTCGGTGCAGGAATATGCATCCAGTAATTGTTTCCAATTTAAATCTGTTACATCTTTAGCACCGAATTTTACCGGAACATTAGGATCTAATACCGGCTGATAAGAGGAATCGAAATTCGGTTTCACAACATCGGTCACTTCAAAAAGATTTTTGAATTCCCCTTTCGCTTTCAGATTTGAAAAATAAGTATTCGGGAAAGCCAATAAAATATGTAAATGCTTTGAAAAAGGAAGATAGTTCAGGAATGCAAACACCATGGTAATATGTCCCCACCAACCAATGCGCTCAATTACATGCAAGGCTCCATCAGACATACCACCAAACAACAATGGACCTAAATAACTACTGATGGCTAAACCCAAAGAGCCATCGCCTAAATTTTCGGCGTGAGAAGTTCCTCTTGAATAAAGAACTTCATCCGCACCATTCATCATGAAAATGAAAGAGATTAAAGTTAATTCTCCCAACAAAATAAAATTGGCATCCAGTTTTGGCCAGCCGTTTAGTTCGCTTTTCACGAGGCGCGGTACTTTCAATAAATTACGGCGCGATAAAAAAGCCAGTGTACCGATAAATGCTAGCACCGATAAAACTTCTATTATACCAATTACTAAATTATAAAACCCTCCTAAAGCCGGACGGAAAGCCCTATGATGACCCGAAACACCATCAAAAATAATTTCCAGTAATTCAACCTGGGTGATAACGAAGGCTGCATACAAAAACAAATGAAGTATAGCAGGGATTGGGCGTGAAAACATTTTTTTTTGTCCCAAAGCAACTAGAGTCATTACTTTTATCCGCTCCGCTTTATTATCTTTAATCGAAATTTCTTTTCCCAGTAAAATATTCCGGCGTATTTTTTTTGCATTGATGAAAAAGAAGGCAGAACCGGTAATAAATAGAACAACAAAAATGACTGCGCTTACCATTTTACTTTTTTAGAGCTTAGGTTTGTTTTTCGCCTTTTCCCTTCGTCCGAAAACCGAGAAGTGGATGTAGCGCTCAGGATTGACGCGCAGATCTTTCATTAACTTATCTAAGTCTTCACTGGTACGGTTAAGGTTATTGTATAAAGAATCATTCTTCGCTAATTTACCCATCGATCCCTGTCCTGAATTAATTTGTTCCAATAATTTTCTGAATTCTATTAACGTTTTATCTGCATCATCAATAGTTTTCTTCAAATCAGCTTTTGCAAGGCTGTCACTCAGCGTATTTAAATTATTTATTACGCTTTCAATTTTATCTGTGTTTTTTTCAAGCATGTCTGCAACAGAATTGAGTTTAGTGAGTATAGAAGAAATTTTTGATTTCTCGGTTGCAATTAAATCATCAAATTTATAAGCGGTTTGTTCCAAACTCTCAATTGCTTTTTTAATACTCTCAAAAGATTTACTAAGGTTATCCCTTGTTTTATCGTTTAATACGAATTGAACAATGGTCATTACCGAATCAATCGAAGAAATCAAGCCTTCCGCTTTTTTCTGTAATGGCGTTAATTGTTTGTTTACCGATTCTTTTAATCCTGCCTCTGTTTCTGCTAAAAGCGTATCACCCGACGCAACAAACTCTTTTTCCTCACTGTAAATAATCTCAACAGCTTTTGACCCCAATAAATCGGAACTTACTGCTTTAGCAATTGAGTTTTTTGGGATTTTTACGTCTTCTGTTAGTAAGAATTTAACTAATACCTGATATTCCCCTCCCCTTTTCATGAGAGAAATTTTATTGACTTGCCCAACCTTATAACCCTTAATCATTAAAGGATTAGCTTCTATCAAACCGTCAATTTTAGGATATACTGCGTAGAGAACATATTTCTGCGATAAAAGGTCGGTACCTTTTAAGAAGAATAGTCCCCAAATAAAGGCGCCGATTGCAGAGATAACGACAACGCCTATTTTAAATTCTTTACTAATCTTCACAAATACAGAATATTGTTAAATTTAAAGTTTAAAGATAGCTATTTTTGACCTATGCAAAAAATAAAAAACGCCGATTTGGGACGTAAAAGCCTTGAGGAATTTAAACAATCGGAAAAATTACCGATAGTTTTGGTTCTTGATAACGTTCGCAGTCTCAATAACGTAGGTTCGGCGTTCAGAACAGCCGATTCTTTTTTATTAGAGAGCCTTTGCTTGTGCGGAGTTACGGGTTCGCCTCCGAATGCAGAAATTGAAAAAACAGCTTTGGGCGCAACGGAAAGTGTCACCTGGAAATATTTTAAAACCACACTTGATGCCATTATTGACCTAAAAGAAAAAGGTTATAAAGTTTATGCTGTTGAGCAGGTTGAAAAAAGTATTTATCTCCAAAATCTGGAAGTTAAAAAGGGCGAAAAAATCGCTTTGGTTTTTGGGAATGAAGTTTATGGGGTAGAACAGGAAGTAATTAATGTTTGTGATGGTTGCATTGAGATTCCACAATTGGGAACCAAGCATTCGTTAAACATTTCGGTGAGCATTGGTGTTGTTGTGTGGGAAATTGCGAAGAGATATTTGAAGTAGATTATTTTTTTGGGCGTTTCCGCCGAAGGCGGACCGGGCTGCTGCAGGCTACGCTTCGCTTCGGTTTTTTACCGAAAAGTCAAAAGAACTAAACCTTCCGCATCCCTAACGCGGTTTTTTTTAATGAAATTTTTCAACTTATTTATAAAAAAGCCATTTGCTTAATTCTCTCCAGCTAACTTTTTTACCATACATTAAAATTCCGATGCGGTAAATTTTTCCGGCTAGCCATGTTGTGCCTATGAAAGAAGCAAACAATAAACTAATTGAAATAACAACCTGATAAACCGGAACGCCAAATGGCAAACGCGCCATCATTACTATTGGTGATGTAAATGGAATAATAGAACCCCAAAAGGCCATACTTCCCTCCGGATTCGTCATCATTCTTGCTGAAATAATATAGCCCGCAATTAAGGGAAGCATTACCGGCATCATAAATTGCTGTGCGTCGGCTTCTGCATCAACCGCACTACCGATTGCTGCCAAAATTGAACTATAAAATAAATAACCGCCAATAAAATAAAGAAGAAAACAAATTGCAATTTCGAGATAATTTATTTTTCCGGCTGCCTGCATTAATTCAAAAACCTCGAGTTTATCCTGCATCTTATCGAATTTCTCGAGGTCAACGTTGGTTCCGTTTTTATAAACTACTTCCTGTTGTTTCTGAAATTTGTCCAGATCTTTTTTGATATCCCCCAATAATGTCGTTGAGAGAACAGTTGATAAAACTGCGGTTATTAATCCCATAGTAATAAACTGTCCTATTCCCAAAATTGCAATGCCGATTATTTTTCCGAGCATTAATTGAAAAGGTTTTACGGAAGAAACAATTATCTCGACAATCCGGTTTGTTTTTTCTTCCATTACGCTTCTGAACACCATCATTCCGTACAATAAAATGAACATGAACATGATTGCACCACTTAAAAATCCAAAGATGCTCACAAATCCGGTGCTCTGCTCAGCATGTTCGCCTTTCTCATTTACTTTTTCTGTGATTAGTTTTACGGATTGTTTTGCGTTGTGAATAATTTGCGGATCAATGTTATTGGCCCGCAATTTATGTTCATATAATATTTTTTCAACCTGATTTCTTATGTCGGTCTGGATAGCAAAACCAGGCGCCTTTTTATAAAATATTTTCACTGCCCCACCGGCGCCTTCCACCAAATTATGCGGTATATATAACAGACAAGTTTTATCCGATTCGTAAAAGCCATCCAAAGATTGGTCAAGATTTTTTGAAGTAAAAGAGAAAGTAATGTAATCGTTGCCGGCTAATTTATCACGGAAAAATTCGGTTTCATCAATTACAAGTATATTTTGCTCAGCCTTATCGCTCATGCTCATCCAAATAAAGAATGCGAAAAAACCCGCTACCAAAACCGGCGCCAGAAAAGTCATCACCAAAAAGGTCTTGCTTCTCAGTTTAGCCATTATTTCGCGGTGGATTATTAAACCTATTTTCCCCATCTTATTCGGTAAAATTACTTTGTGTACCTAAAATATTATTTTCTTCATTCACTTTCGATATAAAAATGTCATTCATGCTTGGTATTACCTCGTTGAATGAAACAATTTCAATTATTGGCAATAATTCCTGCAGCAATCTGCTGGTCTTAACGCCATCTGCAATTTTCATGACAGCCCAATGCATATCTGTTTCATCTTCTACCTTGCCGCTTTCCAATAATTTTGCGCCGTCCCAAATAGCATTTGTGAAACCCATCATATTTCCTTTAAAAGTGATCCTGTAAATATTGTTCTTGTGCGAACGACGAATCTCTTTTACAGAACCATCTAATATCTTCTGCGATTTATTTATTAAAGCTATGTGATCACATAATTCTTCAACACTACCCATGTTATGAGTTGAGAAGATAATTGTTGATCCCTTTTTTCTTAATTCTAATATTTCGTTCTTGATAAGTTGAGCGTTGATAGGATCAAATCCGCTAAAAGGCTCATCCAATATGAGTAATTTTGGTTCGTGGAGAATAGTAACAATAAATTGCACTTTTTGCTGCATCCCTTTACTGAGTTCATCAATTTTCTTGCTCCACCAGGTTTGCATTTCAAATTTCTCGAACCAATATTTCAGGCGCTTCTTTGCTTCGGCTTTCGACAATCCTTTTAACCTGGCTAGATATAAGGCTTGTTCACCCACCGGCATTTTTTTATAGAGACCGCGTTCTTCGGGTAAGTAACCGATATGTTCAACATGTTTCGGATTTAATTTTTCACCGTTTAATAATATTTCGCCGCTATCGGGGGCGGTTATCTGATTAATAATACGGATCAAAGAAGTTTTACCTGCACCGTTCGGACCCAGCAAACCATAAATGGATTGTTTCGGAACCGTAATGCTTACATCATTAACAGCGGTATGATTAGAATAACGTTTTGTGACGTTACGTATTTCTAAGATGGGTTCCATTATCAGAGCCTAAAGGTACATTAGAATACGGTTAGTTTGACTAATTTTTATGAACGGTGAATTTTAATTACAGCCACAGATTCCGCAGATTTACACAAATCAACAGATTTACACCGCAGGTTCAGCCTTCTTTTCAGAGGCAACGCGGAGTTTATTGATTTCTTCAACCACCAATTTGCGTTTGGTCGTAAAATCAGCAATTCTCTTTTTAGCATCGTCAATTTTATCGTTCACCTCTTTCAGCAAAGGATTATCTTTTTTAGCATTCTTAAAGAATCCTAAATTGTTTTCATAGGTTTTGATATTGTTCTGAATGTCGTCAATCTGCTTTTTAAGGTAATCTGCCTCACGTTTAAATAATTCTCCGGAGTTTTCTGCGAGCTGCATGCGTTCTAATTTGTTTTTAAATTGAAGTATCGCTTTTTCCGCTTTCCCGAGATTCAATTTTTCATATAGCTCATCCAGTTTATTGAAAAACATTTCGTTGAGCCTTTTACGTTCCTTAAACGGTACTTGTCCGGCTGCATTCCATTCTGCGGAAAACTGTTTTAAGTGATTTACATTTTCAGATATATCATCCCCCAAGGTGTAACTTGTAATTTTTTCTACCAATTCTTCCTTTCCTTTGATATTTACCTCCAAGGCAGCACCTGCGGCAGCTAAATGGGCTTTTTTGGCATCAAAAAAAGTATTGCATGCTTTACGGAAACGGAAAAATAATTTTCCTTCCTCCCTTTCATTTATTAATATTTGTTTTTTCCAGCTGTCCTGCAACTTTATTAATTCCTGTGTCGTCTTTTGCCAATTGGTATCGGTTTGAAGCGCTTCCGCTTTTTCGATCAATTCTATTTTCAGCTTCTTAACCTCACCTTGTTTTTCGTGAACTACATTAAAATATTCTTTCTTCTTATGAAAAAACTGGTCACAAGCCACACGGAATTCACCCCACACCATGTCATTATCCTTCTGACTTGTACGTCCGATGGTTTTCCATGCATTCTGTATTTCAATTAATTTATTGGTCGTTTCATTCCACTTTGCCACATTTCCGCCTTCCGATTCAGCCAGCAATGTTTTTGCCTTTTCAACCAGATTCTTTTTAGCTTGCAAATTACTTTCCTTTAATTCTTCGGCCGCATTGTAGAATGCTTTTATCTTTCCGTAAACTTCATCTAAAGCCTTTCTGAATTCCCCTTTTAAAACATCCCATTTTTCATTCGGCACAGGACCAATTTCTTCCCAATCGTTTCGGTAAATTTTTATTAAGCGTTCAGCTTCTTTAATATTCTCTAATGAAACAATAGCTTTAATTTTTCCAAGCAACTCATTTTTCAACTCGAAATTCTTCTTTAGATCGTGTTCCTGAAGCTCGCGGAATATTTTTAAATTGTAATAAAAGTTTTCGACTACCTTGCTGTATTCGGCTTGCAGATCTTTGTATTTATGGGGAGATACAGCTCCTGTTTCTTTCCATTGCGCCTGTAATCCCTGCAACATTTTTATTGCCGCACCTACATTCGAGCTCATTTGACTAAGGTCTCCTATTTTAGCAACAATTTCCTGCCGGATAATAAGATTCTTGTGTTGTTCGCGGTTTACTTTCTCGTCCTCATCCTTTTTTAGCTTAAGATGTTTTTCGAAAAGCTCAGTTATCTTCTGATCATCAGTGTTTTTTTCATACACGAATTCCTTTGCTTTTCCACCGTCATCAATAAAAGACTGTTTAGCCAATTCAAATTCGGTAGTCCATTGCTTTTGGTACTCTTTTTGCAGAGTACGTACATCGTTAGCAACTTCACCTGCAGGTTTGCTCAGCAGTTCTTCCAGTTTTGTGATAATTTCCATTTTCATAATTCAATCAGTACAATCATTAATTATACCAAATGTAAATTATTAATAGTATACAAACAAGTATTTTTTAAAGGAAAATTAGGTGGGGAAAAAGGTCAAATTTGTTAATTAATTGTTAGCCCCGCTCCTGATGATTGTGAATTTACTTTTTAGATTGAGAAACCACTTTTCGAAATAAGTATATGATATTAAAGAAATGAATATAGTCATGCCAATGGTTGCTCCATAAACAATTAATTGCGATGCAAAACTGTCATCAATCTTCATGCCAAAATAATGTAATCCCCAAAAAACAAAGGCAATTACCATTAAATGATACATGTAAATACCATAAGAAATATTACCCAACATTCTGAACACTTTGTTTTCAAGCTTTATGATACAGGTAGGATTAGAAGACACATTCAGTATTATTGAAAGGAACAAAACAGAATACAACAAATACATTCCGTCCTGAATCAAATCCGGTGTTAAATACACAAACAATACCGTAAGGACGAGAGATGCAATCAAAATCCCATTATTCAATACCCATTTTATTTTTGAGATATCTGTAAATAAGAAATAAGCCCCAATGCCACCAATAGCCATACTCTCCATTTTTGTCATCGCTAAAAATGGTTTTACAACTTTTAAAACTACATTATCAGGCATTTGCCGGCATAGCACAAGAACTATTACCTTCATGAAGATTAACACCCCAATTACAATCAACAAAGCCCTCAAAATATTTTTCGAATGTTTTACAATAAGCGGCCATAGAACATAAAACTGTTCCTCTACCCCTATCGACCAGGTTTGTCCGATATGCGGAACAGCAGCGAAAACAGAAAATGCCAGGTTGGGAAGAAACAATAAATACAAAGCAAAATTTGGTCCGAAATTATTATTTAAAAATTTACTGAGGTACGGATTATCGAGACCATGTAAATGTGGTAACACTAAAAATCCTAATAAGACAATCAGATAATACAGCGGCCAAATCCTTAAAATACGACGTAAATAAAACTTTTTTACTGCAACAGTCGATGTTATTGCTTTTTCCTTCATCAATAAATAAGTAATGAGAAAACCACTCAACACAAAAAAGAAAATAACACCTAAAGAACCTAACTCGAAAATAAGCTTGTTATCGCGCCAGAGATTAGAGAAACCTGATTGATACTTGATGAGCTCAATATGCGTTATCACAACAGCAATAGCTGCAAAGAATCGCAAGCCGTTTAATCCACTGAAATAAATATGTCCTTCCTGTTTCAGGTGCCTAAATTACTAAAATTGAAAATAAATAAAGGGTTGCATTTCATCGCTCATTAGCTGGTACATAACAAAAACTACGACTATAACCGCCAAAGCCATCAAGTAAACCGGTAATCCTGCAAAGAATTCACGGTACTTTTCTTTTTGCTTTGAAGGAATCCAAT
>JAHEYE010000337.1 GCA_023251695.1 Sphingobacteriaceae bacterium
GAAAAGGAGGATTAGGCGTAATGATTTGAAACAGAATTAAAAATAATAATAGCAAAGCCAATATCGCTGCCGATACGAAAGAAGCAATTGTTCTGTTTTTATTTTCTTCTGCCTGCGTGAGGTACATGTTATTTTCCGTTAGATGGCGCCGTTGCGCAAACCATTTTACATTTAAGCCGGTCGCCGATTTGCATCACATCAATAAAATCCTGATACACCAAGTCCTTATCGATATGTAGAATGATAACAGGCTCTGTTTTTCCTGCAATTTTTTCCGACAATGCCATTTCCAGATTCGCAACATCGGTTTCTTTACTGTCGATATAATATTTCCTGTCTTTTGTTACTGCGAGATTAACCGGTTTTTTATTATTGTCGATAGGCTTGTTTGCTTTTGAGCTTGGCAAATTTACCTTCATGGCATTCGGACTTACCATGGTTGATAATATCAAAAAGAAAAGCAGCAGGAAGAACATGATATCGTTTAACGAATCTGTGCTAACCTCAGCTTCCCTATGTGCTTTTTTTCTTAATCCCATTGTTTCTTTTTATTTCCCGCAGATTTCGCTGATAAGCGCAGATAACACTGCCTTCTGCTTACTGCTCACTTAAATACTATTTGCTTGGTTCATTTAACATATCCAAAAACTGAATTTGTGCTTCTTCCATGCGGTGAGATAATTTATCGATCCGTGCATTTAACCAATGGTATGCAACGAAAGCCAATACACCAACCACTAAACCGCCCGCTGAAGTAATCATCTTTTGGTATAAACCGGTAGAAATAATTTCTATCTCAACAGTTTTTGCTAATGATATATCATAGAAAATTTTAATTACACCAAATATAGTTCCGATAAAACCGAACATGGGCGCGATACGACCGGTGATGTTTAAGACGCTGAGATTTTTTTCCAGTCTATTTAATTCATTGGTACCGCTGGCGCTCATTGCTTCACGTATTTCCTGAACCGATTGACCTACGCGCGAAACACCCTGCTCGAGCATTAATGATTCGGGTGTATTTACGCTTTTACACATGCTGCGTGCGTTGGCAATGTTACCGCTGTGGATCATATCTTTTAACCCGGGAAGCAATGTTGGATTTTTCTTCGAAGCTTTATTGATAACGATAAGGCGCTCCACTAAAACAAAAATCGCAACAGCGAATAAAAGACCAAGAATAATCATTACGGGCCCACCCTTCATTACCATATCGATCAACGAAATTTTTGTTTCGGTGATTTCAGGTGTTTGAATTCCTGTTACGGCGTTATTTAATGAATCGGCAGCAGCCACAACGGTTGAAGCGGGATTAATCTGTAAAATGAAATTCAGCATAATAAAAATTTACTACGAAATTAGAGTATAAAGAGGCAGGTAAATTTTATGCCATAAGGGGTTTTAAACAGAACTATGTTTATATAACGGTGGGAATACAAATGGTTACAAAAAAAGCCACTCCTATTAGAAGTGGCTCCTAAACAAAACAAACATTCATTATTTCAATCTAAACACTATTGGCAGATTCATGATGGTTTTAACAGGTTTTCCCATTTCATTTCTTCCGGGCTTTTTAAATTTCGGTAATTTGTTAACTACCCGGTTGGCTTCTTCGCTACAACCACCGCCAACACCTTTGAGGATTTTTGTATCCACTACTTCGCCTTTTTCATTCACTATAAAGGTGACATAAACTGTTCCTTCCAGGCCCATTTCTTTTGCCGGCTCCGGGTAAATAGTATTATTTCTGATAAAATCACCCAATGCTTTTAAGCCCCCTTCAAATTCGGGAGCTTCGGCTGGAATTGGAGTTGGAGGCTCAATAACTTCAGGCGAATATGTTGTTGCAGTACTTCCTGTACCTCCTCCTGTTAAAGTTCCGGTTGGATTCGGATTACCAAAAGGGTTTGGATTTGGATTCGGATCGGTCAGAGTTAAAGTATTGGTTGCAGGAACAGAATCCTTAACAATAGTCAAACCATTATTTGTTTTAGGTCCGCCTGCAGGTTTAATAATCTCTTTTGGCGTCGAAGGGTCTTCGATTAATTTTTCATATGGAACAACTATTGTTTCATTCGTTCCGGTATAAACCGAAATTGTTTCTTCAACCTTGGTAAAGATGTAAATACCAATCATGAATAACATCACGGTTGAGGCCACAATGCTAAGTGATTTGAATATGGTTGAGTTGTAAGTGGCTCTTAAAACATAAGCGCCGTAATTTCTGTTGCGGTTAGCAAAAACGATTTCGTTTAGCTTCTGCGGATTGTTGAATACAATTTTCATGGCCTTTGGTTATTAAATTAAACGTTCTGTAAGGTGACATGTAAATTTTCAGCATGAGATTTGTTTCTGATGTAAAGTTAAGGCGGGTATTAATAACAAAAAACCACCTTATAACAGGTGGTTCATTTTTTTTAGCAAGTGGGGCTTTTAGGCCTAAATGTGGCTTCGACAAGCTCAGCCACCTTAGTATTAATTAAATATAAATCTATCCTTTAGTTCCACTTCCTTTTCAAAAATACAGATGGCTTGGCGGAAGGTATTGCAAAGCGATTTTTCTTTTTCATCGAAGGTTTTAATTGAAATCAATTGATACTTTTCTTTAGCAGAAAGCGTTAGTAAATTGGCTATGTCGTACAATGAAACCGCATCGAATGTTTCATAATCCACCATTTTATTTTGCGATAATGATAAATACTCCATTGCTAATTCCTGTAAGTATTGTGTTGCTTTGGGCATTTCTTCTTCTTCGTATTGAATGATGGCAGCTCCGTATAATTTTGGCTTTAAAGTACCGGAATAATCCAAAATACTGAAAACACGCTCGCCTTGCACCATAATATCCATTTCACCGTTATCAAAAATCTTGATTACTTTTTTTATACTTACTTCAACGCCGTAAGTTTTTACTTTGCCGTTAACTGAAAATGGAATACCGAAATGCGCTTCAT
>JAHEYE010000338.1 GCA_023251695.1 Sphingobacteriaceae bacterium
GATATCCATAATTTCGTTGCACAGGTAAATATTTCCCCGTTTACCATGGAAGGTTTGAAAAACTGGTCGTTTAAAGTTACTGACGCCACGGTGGATATGAGTGAACTGGTTAATTCGCCAGGCATGGCATTTCCGGCAGGTTATTCAAATCCAAACATGCTTACTCCTCAAATGTGGACAGGTTTTTATCTTAAAGAATTAAAAGTAAAATTACCTACCGAAATTTCGAAAACAGGAAAGCGAACGGAAGTACAAGTAAATAATTTGCTTATCGATCACATGGGTGTTACCGGCTTGTTTCAGATTAATAATATTTTAAGTACAGGAGAAGGAAGCATGAGTGGTTGGGGGTTTTCGTTGGATGAACTTGGGGTGGGATTTGTCTGTAATAAATTAAACAGTGGACATCTGAAAGGGAAAGTAAATATTCCAATTATGGATTCAGCTCAGGCATTGGTTTTTACAGCGAATATTTATGAGAATCCTCAAAGCAAGGAAGTTGATTATAATTTTATTGTGAGTCCTGGCAATGATTTAGAATTTAAAGTGTTTACGGCTAAAGTTGATTTGTATAATACATCAGCCATAAACATTGTCAAGCATAACGGTTTGTTTAAACCTAGTGCGGTTTTAAATGGTAAAATAAGTTTTACCGGCGAAAAATTTAATTCGAATGGTGGTTATTTGTTATTTCAGGATTTAACAATTGTGACCAATTCACCTTATTTAACCAATGGTATTTTCACGCTTCACACCAATGGCAGCAAAACTAAGGCGGCTAAGTATCCGGTAAGTATTAATGACATTACTTTTGGACTTGTAGCAGGAGCGCCTATAATGGGTTTTAGTGTTACGTTAAATTTTTCTGAAGATGAAAATTCAGGCTTATGTGTGGGAACGCTGGTTCAAATCAGAGGCAAAATTGATACGTATCAGCAAAATTACAGCGGAGATGCTCCGGTTAGTCTTACAAAAGTCAGATATAAATTTGACAGAGTGGCTGTAAATGGAATTTCCCTCGATATAAAAACTTCTGTCTTCAAATTGGGTGGTGTAATTATTTTCAGGGATAATGATCCGGTTTTCGGTGATGGTTTTTATGGAAAAATAACTTTTGCCATAGAAGATGTTTTACCTGATCCGGCAACTGTAACAGTTTGCTTCGGAGCAAAAGATGCATATAAATATTTTTATTACGACGCTGCCATTCCGGTTCAAATTCCTTTAGGGAATATTCCGATTACACTCACAAAACTAATGGGAGGAGTATATTATCATATGCGGCCAAACGTTACAACCGAACAGCAATTAATCGCAGCTTCTAAAAACCAACCAGTCACAGCCTCAAACGCTTTATCATACGTTCCAGATCAGAACATGTCACTTGGTTTTAAAGCCGGTGTTGGATTTATTTATTCACCTAGCGAAGTAACAATTAACGGCGATGTAATGCTCGAAATTTTATTTACAAGTTCAGGTGGATTAAGTTTTGTGTCACTAACCGGCGACGTGTATTGTATGTCGAAAGTTAATCAGAGACCAACGGCCCCTGTTATAGGACATATTATTATTAAATATGATAATGAGAATAAAACTTTTGACGCCAATGCCGTAATTATCGTTAATGCTTATAATTCAATAACAGGAACAGGTACTTGTAAATTTCATATCGAACCGGGCATCTGGTATATGTCGGTAGGCAAACCAAGTTCACCTATGAATGTTAATGTTTTGAATTTAGTAACCGCTCAATCTTATTTTATGGTGGGTAATCAGATTGAACCCGCATTAGCGCCGCCACCTGAAGTTTCAAGTATTATCAATCAATCGGGTTTAAATGCAAACCGTAATCAAAGTGCGCTTCAAACAGGAGCAGGATTCTGTACAGGTGCGAAAATATATTCTAATGTTTACAAAGAATTTGGTATGGATTTTTTCCAGGTGTATGGAGGATTTAATTTCGGAAGTGGTTTCGATATGATGATGATGAATTACGGAAATGCAACCTGTGCCGGTTCCGGACAAAAAGTGGGAATGAACGGTTGGCTCGCGAGTGGTAGTATGTATATTTATATGCAGGGTAGTGTTGGTGTAAGGGGAAACATAAAGTTTTTGCCGGGTTGTGATTGCGATAAAAAAACTTGTTTCTGTAAAGAGTTTAATCAAACGATATTCGATGCAGGTGTTGCTGCAATTGTCAGCGGAAAAATGCCTAAGCCTGTTTATTTATCCGGACAAATTGGTTGTTATTATAATATTCTTGATAAAGTATCGGGTAATTTTAATTTTGATTACGAGTACGGTAGTGATTGCACAATTGTTAACTGATATGAAAGGGAATAGGGTAGTTGCTGTAATCTTTTTTTTCCTGGTCATTTTCCTGAACGGGATAGTAAATGCACAGAATAATTCTGTTTATATCAAATCATTTGTAAAACAAAATGAAATACTCTTACGTTGGGCTCCTGCGAACAAACAAGTTTTTGATGCCGCAGTTAAAAATGGATATAAGATTATTCGTTCAGACGAATCCGGGAACAAAATTGTTTTAAATGAGGCTTTAAAGCCTTATCAAAAAGAAGATACGGTTTGGCTAAACCTCCTTAGAAAAAATGAAAATGCAGTTTTTGCGTTTAATGCGCTTTACCAGAGTAGCAGTAAGGCAGGTTCATCTCCAAAAGATAAAGAGAAGAATGAGCTCATGGTCTATAACCTGCTTTTACTGAGTTGTAACTTCGATGTTGAAATAGCAAAAGCATGCGGTTTGTTTTTTCGAGACGCCAATTTTGTTAAGGGTTCAAAGTGCACTTATAAAATTGAAGTAAACGGTTTGCCGCCTACAATGAAATTAGCAGCTGGTCTTGTCATTGTGAATAGCCAGGAAATTTCGAAGAATCCCGAAATAAAAAATTTGAGCGGTATTTTCAGAAACAAATCGGTAC
>JAHEYE010000339.1 GCA_023251695.1 Sphingobacteriaceae bacterium
AAAAACAACAGGGAGATTAATTGCGTTACCTCATTTCTTACATATTTAAATAATCCGTTCGACGACATAAGCGCAGCTGTGGTGCTCAATTACATTGCGGCTAATAAAGATCTTCATAAGAAGGTAACAGATTTGGTGCATGAAGGAGATTTATTTCCGGTTTTAAAAGCAGCAGGAATTAATTTGAACTTTCATTCCTTTAATCAGAAAAATATTTTCGACATTTGTATTGAAATCATAACTAAATTACAGCTTGAAAAAAATAATCCGCAGTACATCCGTTTCTTTTTAGATGAGGTAAATGATTATCTGGTTAATAAAACCGGCTCGGTAAATGACTTTTTATATTGGTGGAATAAAAGAAAAGATAAAGCTTCATTAATAATTCCTGAAGGCCTGAATGCTGTACGGGTTATGAGTGTTCATAAAGCAAAAGGTTTGGAATTTCCTGTGGTTATTTTACCGTTTACCAATTGGAAGGTATATAAACCGAATCCGGCCTGGGTGAATTTAGACGGGACCGATTCTCCTCTACCGGTTGGTCTGTTTAATTTAACCCAAGGTTTAGCAGATGCCGGTTTAAATGAATTTTACGAGCAGGAAAAAAATGAACAGTTTCTTGATAATTTAAATTTGCTATACGTAGCCTTTACCCGTGCAATTGAGCGACTACATGTTATCGCCTACAAACCAAAAACACAAAATCAAGAAACCGTAGCTGATTGGCTCAACGTATATCTAACCAATAACATTGCCAATGGCGAAGAAGTTTATGAGTTGGGAACTTTACAAACCAAATTATTAAAAGAAAATAAAACTGAAATTCAGAATTTCGATATCTCTGGATTGAGTTTTAATTCAAGCAGCGGATTAATAAAAATAAAAGGGAGTCATAAATTGAAATTGCAAGAAGAGGCAGATACCGCTTTGGAAAATGGAATTAAAATGCATTATATACTTTCGGCTATTAATTCGGTAAATGAAGTTGAACCTGTTTTGGAAAAAATGCTGAAACAAGGAATTATTTCAGAGACCGAAAAAAATGGGTTGGAAATAAAAATTAAAGTACTATTACAGAATAAATTATTAGTAAATTACTTTAGCGGCGATGTAAAATCAAAAATTGAAGCTGAATTGATTACCGAGAATGGTGAGTTGTTGCGACCCGATAAAATTGTTTTTGAAGATAAACAGACTGTTGTAATTGATTATAAAACCGGTAAACCAAATACAAAAAAGTATACATTGCAAATGAATAAATATGCCGCCGCTTTAAAATCAATGGGACATTCACACATCAAAAAAATACTGGTTTATGTTGATGAAAACCTTATTGAAGAGTTAGTATAAATAAAAAAGCCCCATTGTTTCCAATGGGGCCTTTAATAAAATTGTCTTCCAGAGCTTACCGAATTATTCCTTCACAATCCGTATGGTCTCGGTTTTGTTTTCTGAATTAGTGAGCTTAATAAAGTATAAGCCATTTGCAAGATTCGCAATGTTTATGTTCTGCGTGTTTTCAGCAGCGCTGAAGTTTAAGTTTTGTTTTAAAACTAATTTTCCTGCCGCATCAATCACCTCAGCATTAATAACAGTATTCTTAGTAACACCTGCCTTAATGGTTAATTTTCCACTTGTAGGATTCGGGAAAATCGAATACACACCGGCATTAACTACCTGATCTATTCCTGTACAAGGTGAAACAGATAAAGTCAGCATACTTGTATTTATACAATTAGTGGTTGCAGTTCCTGTAACACTGTAAGTGGTGGTAACCGTTGGAGAAACAGAAATAGAAGTTCCAGGTCCGCCCGGATTCCATGTATAAGTTGAAGCTCCGCTTGCTGTTAGTGTAGCGGTTTGTCCTGTACAAATCATAGTTGAGCTTGGAGTTGCACTCACTACAGGCAAAGTATTTACAGAAATATTCTGTGTACTGTTACCGTTACATCCATTTGTTCCTGTTCCGGCAACTGAATAAGTTGTGGTGGTGGTTGGAGTAACTGCAATTGGATTTCCTGTTATACTTCCCGGATTCCAAGTATATGTAGTTCCTCCACTACCGGTTAAAGTGGTGGTTTGTCCTGCACAAACAGTATTTGAGCTTGCTGAAGCAACAATTATTGGTAACGAATTTACAGAAACAGTACGGATTGAAGTATTAGAACATCCGTTCACATCCACACCTGTAACGGTATAAGTTGTCATAACCGTTGGTGTTGCGGAAACAGTTGCACCGGTTAAACTTCCAGGCATCCAGGTATAAGTAGAAGCGCCACTTGCAATTAAGGAAGCATTAGCTCCGATACAAATTACACTACTGCTTGCTGTTGTATTAATAGTTGGTAAGGCATTTGCAACAACAGTTCTTGTTGTCGATCCGATACAGCCATTCGTTCCTGTTCCCACAACTGAATAGGTTGTTGTAATAGTTGGAGACACCGAAATTGTTGTAGTTGTTGGGCCGGTATTCCAAGTGTATGTTGATGCGCCGCTTCCGGTTAATACAATCGAACTTCCAACGCAAACTGCTGTTGAACCTGAAATTGCTAATGTTGGTGCTGCATTTACGTATGCAGTTGCTGTTCTTATTCCACTACAACCACTTGTCGTTCCGGTTACGGTATAAACGGTCATTGAAACCGGGGTATACGTTGCGATTGCTGCAGAACCGCCACCGCTAGTCCACGTATAGCTTGTAGCGCCTGAAGCGGTAAATGAAACAGCCGAACCTGCACACACTGTTTGCGAAGCGCTTGCTATGTTAACAGTTGGCGTTGCAGTAATTGAAACCGTTTGCGTTGCAACAGAGCCCGGACCAATTATGTTAGTGGCCTGCATCGAAACCGTGTATGTACCGGGGTTTGTAAAATTCATTGTAGGATTCTGAAGTGTAGGTGTGGTAACCGTTACCCCGGCAGCAGGCGTCACGCTCCA
>JAHEYE010000124.1 GCA_023251695.1 Sphingobacteriaceae bacterium
AACACTTAATCACTTTCTCTTCAGCAATATTTTTAACTGAAACTGGTATTGACCTTTTACAATCCGGACAATCGAGCTTTACTGTTTGTTTACTTATGTCAAACATATTTCTTTGGTTCTAATAATTCACAGAAACTCTTTACGTTGTCCCAAGTCCAGGATTTGCAAGTCACTCCGCTTAAATCCGCTGGCTTGTCCAATATTGTCGCTTCTCCAATATAAATTCCCATGATCGGAATGCCTTCTTCCTTTGCACACTTTACTTCCCACAAAGCACCATCAGCGTTCTTTAAATTTTTTGAAACCAAAACAATTACTCCATCGCAGCCTTTAATTCGCGAACGACAGTTTGTTTTCCATTGGCTGTCCCATGGGCTTTTTACTGACATGTCAGTAAAATCAAAGGGGACTTTTTCGTTTTTAGCCTGTCCTGTGAAAAGGATCTTTGTTTTTTCATCTTCGATTGCGAATGCAACGAATACTCTTTTGTTTGCCATATTATTTATTTTTTATTTGTTATATATTGAAATTGAACAGTACAATTGATAGAAAAGATACCCCAGTTCGGTTAACCCAGCTAATCCTATAAATAGCCGAAACCGCTTTATAACTGTTGCCTCAGTTCTTGTGTTCGGCTCATATTTAATTTCCTGAGTTAAGATATTCCACTCGTCTTCGAACATGTTTGTTCTCAATTGCTTTTCAATCTTATCAATGACCATGAACTTTCCCTTATTTAAATTCCCATAGGAATTAATGAGTTTTTCCCAAAAGAATGTCACCAAAAAAGACAACAGTGTTAAGATAAACATCCCGATGGTTGCTGCAACAGTAAATCCAAACGTCTTTCCAAGCACAAATGCCACCGAAAGAATAGAAGAAGTAACCGTAAAGAAAAGGTTGTTCACTTTTAATCGTTGATCAGTTACCTTTTCCGTTGAGCCAACCATTATCTTATATTGTTCTAACCTTAATTTCTGATCGGCTTCAAAAATCTTTACCAATGCTTTATAACACTGCTCCGGGTTGTCAAAAACCAAAAACCCTTGACAAAATAAAATTGATTCGTCCGAAGCCTGCGAAAGTTTAATTCCAACAATTTGTTTATTCAGTTGTTTGGCTTTAGCATACTCCCACTTCAATTGATCGCTAACAAAAGTCTCTTTCCCTAATAAAAAAATAACGTAATCAACTTCCTTAAATTTCTGCTCTACGTGTTTTTTCCAATCATTAGAATGGGTAAGCTCACGTAGTACTGCAACCGCGTTTTCAGAACATCTGAAAAGTTCCTTTATTAATACATCGCCCTCCGCCTTATCTATTGTACGGTTACAAACAAATACTTTCATTACTAAAATCGTTCATTAATTACCTCTTCAAGATTATCCCAAGACCATGTTATGATCTTCTTTCCTTTAAGTTCAGGTGGTATTGCGCCTTTATCGTTCTTTTTAATGTGCATACCTATAATTGGTACACCTTCTTCTTTTGCGCATTTTATTTCCCACCTTGCACCACCGGCACGGTAAGTATTTTTACTTAAAAGCACAATTACTCCATCGCACTTTCTTATTTTTTCTCGACACTTTTGTTGCCAAATTTTTTCGTCCCATGGTTCCTTTGCCGACATATCAATGAAATCGAACGGCGAGTGATCTCTCTTTGCTTGCCCAACTAAAAAATCCCTATATTTTTGGTCTTCAATTGCAAAACTGATGAACAGTTTTTTTGGTTTGTCAGATTGGCTATCTGAATCGTCATTGGAAAACGCTTTTATTAATAGAGCGGTTATACCTACTCCTAAGATTAATGGTAACATAACTTTTTAAATTTTTAATTTTGTGAATACTTTTTTCTTTTTACATTTGGTTATACTTATTGCGCTGGCACAAATATAACAACTGTCTTACATGTAAGACAGTAATTCACTAATAATATTTATTAACATGAAATCAACATTAAATACTGATCTGTTAGCAAGCATGATTAAAAGTAAGCGGGGGAAAAAAGGCCTTCGCGATACCGCCGAAGAACTGGGAAACGTAAGCGCAGCAACACTTTCAAGGGTTGAGCAGGGCAAGTTGCCGGATGTCGAAACCTTTATAAAGATATGTAAATGGTTAGACGTAGCCACCGACGTGTTTACGGTAGGTGATAAAACTAGTATTTCTAAATTATCGGAAAAGGACAAAATTGTTTATGAGCTGAGAGCAAGCAGGGAACTTGACGCTGACACTATTGATACTATGATATCAATGGTAAACATTGCTTTTACGAAGATTAAAAAGAATGGCAAAAAAAAGTAAATCATTATTAAAGCATGGATTTAAAGCAGAGGCAGAAAGAATTTCCGAACGTTTACGTAAAGAACTAAAGATTTCAAAATTCGCCCCATTATGTGCCTTTGCTTTGGCAGAACACTTGGGCGTTACTATTGCCGGTATTACAGAAGTGCTTCCGAAAGAAGGAGTAAACAAATTGAATGACCCATCTAAAAAAGAAAAGTTTTCGGGTTTGTTATTTAAGAATGAAGACGGTGATCCAGTTGTACTCCATAATGATTTAGATTCTAAAAAGCGCCAGCAAAGTAATTTAATGCATGAACTGGCGCATTTCCTATGCGGTCATGAAGTGCCGGAAGAAATAAGGAATTTAATCTATCTCTACAATTTACGCTATTTTAATGCAGAGCACGAGGCAGAAGCAAAATATCTTGGCGGATGTTTACAAATACCAAAGCCAGGGCTTTTATGGAAGAGAAAAGAACAATGTAGCGAGGAAGAAATTTCTGAATATTTTTCTGCCAGTGTCGATATGGTGAATTACAGAATTAATACATTGGGGCTGAATCGCCGTTTCAAGAGAAATTAATTTGGCCGTTCCCGCCGAAAAGGCGGTCGGGCTTTTCGTTCCAATCTTTGCAAGAGGCAGGCAAAGGATTTCCACTGCAATCCCTAACGGAAAAGCGTTGGTGTTAATCACATTTATCCAAACACTCCTCCATAGATGGCCCGAAGAGCACTAATTGTTTGAAAATTGAAATAGTCGGCTTGCATTTAATGTTGTCCAAATAAATTGTGTCTGGGCGATACGTTGCAATTTGCGCCATTGCAGAATTATAAACTTTTATTTCCGATGGAACGCTATTAAGTTGCTTCATTGTGCCTGCCAATAAAGTATCTTTGGTGTCCATAACGAAAACAAGGCTGTCGAAAGCCTCTAAATCTAGAATATAAAAGTCAGAAAAGTATTGTGGATAGAAAAAGGGATATTTGTATGGCTCTTCAATTTTGAATCTCTGGATGAATATTTTTCGGAGGGTTTTTTTGTCGGCGCTGAATAATGCAATCATAGATTTTTCGTCGTCAGTAAATCTGTAGGTTTTGTCGCTACAACCGCAAGCCGACCATTTATAACAACCGTAGATTGACCACAGGGATAAAATTATTACAAAGAGAATTAATATCTGTCTAAATATTTTTTTCACATCATATTATTTAATATCGAAGATCGCTTATAAATAACGATATGTTGTCGCACTTATTGTTTCAATCCCTAACGGTTACGAAATGTTATGCGTCGCCTTTTTTTGCTTGGCGGCCGTACAGTATTTGCCGTGCCGCTTCTTTTGCTGCTGCTGTAAATTTTTTCTCGTCGACTATTTCTATTAAGTCTGTCGATGATTTTGAAGCATATAGTGTTTTGAACTTTTCAAGGTCTTCGTTGAACTGTTTTTCACTTTGTCTGGATACCGCTTCAGATTGAACCACTGCCACCTCGCTTTTTTTCGGCATGACTAAAATAACTGTCAAAACAATTACGAAAAGCGAGTAGGGTTGAAAACCGATACTTAAACTATTAAAACTTAATGATGTGGTTGTCTGCGCAGGTGTAAAGTTAAACAGGTTAATAAGTCCAAGTATCAATGTCGCCCCGAGAACATATTTATAGAACTTTCTAAATACAAAGAAAGAAATGGCGCAAAGTGTAGCTCCTGTCAACCCAAGGTAATGCTGAATTGTTAGAGTATACTCGGTCCCTGAATTAATAAAAGTCCAAGTCGACAGAACCAAAAGAACTATTGCCGGTATTAATAGTTTATATTTTTGAAACATGTGTTTGTTCGTCTAAGGTTGCGCATAACTAATGGCTTGTCACCAATCATAGTTAAAAATACAAAATTATCAGCAAAAACAAAAACCGTCTAGCCAGATCAGTGTCCGCTTAAAACTTTTTGTTGTCACGCCGACAATACCAATGAGGATCGCAACCTTTTTTGAAATTGTGCTCGTCCCAATATTTATTTCGCTTTCTTTTTCCCTTCGGAGGATTCGGATAAGGTTCATAAATTATTCTATCAACCAGATCAAACTTATTGCAAACAGGACAAATGCTATCGCTTTTTGATTTGTCAAATTCACAATATGGCGGATATGGAATTTCTAAGTAAGTTATTTTGTGATCATCAATGATTATGTTTTTGACAATGGTGTCTAGATAATAAGTAACAGTTGTAATTCTGAGTTCCGTTGTGTCGGAAGCCAAGCTATCATAATGAAAAGTTAAGTTTTTTTCCAAGCCGCTGACAAAAACCCTTCCGTCAGGAAGATTTAGTTGAAGCATTACTTTTTCAACAAGAGTTGCAGTGTCTGCCGGCGCTCGTAGGATTATGCGCCCAGTTAATTTCCCCGTCTGTTTCGTGTCTTTGTGATTTTCTGCGATTGTCTTTTTATTTTTAGGTTTAAACTTAAAACTAGTATCCGTCGGATAGTACGATAGTCTACATTCTCTGGTTTGTCCATTTTCATAATAACACTTCTCCGGCCTAAACAGTTTATTTTTCCAAATACCCTCTTCTTCTATATTGCCGCTTTCATAAAATAATTTCGCTTGCCCCTCCGGTATACCGTTGTTGTAATTTATTGTGGATCTAATTTTGCCATTGCAATAGTATTCAGTCCAGCAACCGGTTTTTCTATCGTCTTTATATTTACCTTCCAGTACTTTTTGGTCAGCTTTGTAACAAGTCCCCGGTTTGTCTTTGCCAGTTACAATCCAATGTCCCTGCTTTTTACCGTTTGAATCGGTGACATTAATTGTGTCCGCTGTTTGCGATCCTACACGTGTAGGCGTGCACGTAATTATGAAAATAAATATGATCGAGAATATCCTCATTTTAGCAAATTCAAAGAACCCGTCTTTATAGTCATATGCCCTGTTTTATCAATGACCCCAGACTTAAATTTAATATAATGCTCTCTTGACCCTGGAACTTCCCTTGAATTGCTGTCGCACTCATATGAAAAAACAGAATCTCTCGCATAAAAATTAACACCGCCCGATTGTGCGTCTTTATAAATTCTGGCAATGGCATTACAAGAATAACCGCAATCAGCCCCGCAACCGTCAACCAGAAGCTGCTCTTCTTGTATTTTGTTACCATGTTTGTCGAAAATTTCTATTTCAGGAATATAATAAGCCGCCTCACCTAATGTGATAAAGATAAAATACTCGCTGGTGTCCTTATAGATTCCCCAAACCCTCCCTGCTACAACACGTTTTGGAATAAATAAAGTATCAGCCGGTCTAAATAGCGAATCAGTAATATACAGTGAGTCGGAAACTTCAACAATAATTGACTTAGGGCCTTCCTCATAATAATTATCAAGATCAAAATAAAGAGGTAGGTCTACTAGTCGTTGAATGGAAACAAATTTTTTAAATGCGAGTTCCTTTATCGAGACGTTGTTCTTGTCTGAGGTCGAACAGCAATAAAAAGCTAATACAAGTAGTATGTATATTTTCTTCATTTTATTGAGCCGCCTATAATGCATCCCTTATTCTTTGTCAACTGTGGCAACGTTTTTATTTATTGTCAGCGACTCAAATATTTTATTTTAAGTCCTTCCAGTCTTTTATTACAGTAGTTTTTAAATTGTCTTTTTGATGGCTCGTTGTCAATAGACCCTTCCTCAAATATTAATGTAAATGATTTTTTGGTCCAACGATTTATCAATAAAGTCATTTTATAAGGGCTGTCTTTTTCTCTGAATAAAGCACAATCATTTTCGTTATTAGATATGTATTCCCGTTCAAAACCATTTTCGAGTATTATTTTCTTTAGCCGTAAGTAAGAACTCGATTCAGTCGAGTCTTTTAAAAGGCCGAGCTTGTATGTCATTGTTTGGTCGTGCAGTCCTACGAGACAACCTTTTTTTCTGATAATTTTGTAATGCGTACAGCTCGCAATAAATAATAACTGAATAATTACTAGAGTCAAGAATTTATATTTTGGATTTGTTTTGTTCACGGTTTTTCTAAAAAGCAGTAGGTCGTCCCCCATTGCACATAACTAGCGTATAGGCGAATAAACAATCCATAGAATTAATTACCCTCATTTGCTACTTAAATTTAAGGTTTTATTTGATAAAAACAAAACCGCCTCGATCTCTCGGGACGGTTTAATTTAGAACAGTTTTTGCTTTGCTACTTTCTACCTTCTAAGTCACGTTTGAGTTTCATTCGAAACAATTCAATCGTTATATCAAGTCCTCTTCCCGCATCAGCCTTGGTAAGCTTGGCTCCTGCTGAAATTGCGTCTATCAATTCCGCTTTCTTCATTCCAAAAAGAACATCAATTATTCGTGCCGCATCTATTTTTGATGGCATTCCTTCGTAAACTCGTAACACCATCATTATTCGTCCGGCATCCGCTTTGGTCAATTTGGCACTCGCAGCAATAGCGTCAATCAACTCTTTATCGCTCATTCCTTGAATAAGCAAGCAGAGTATCTTTTTTTCTCTTTCTGTTGCTTTCATAACCTTAGCTTTTACGTTTGGTGAACTTAATCGCACTTACTTGTTTGTATTGCGGACTCTTAGTTCCGAAAACACTCTTCACGTAATCTTTAGCGTCTTGTGCAACTTCAACCACACCTGAAGGCTTTGCGTAAAGCAGGTTATCCCTGTTTATTCTTGCAGTCATGTAGTTGGTTGTTGCAGTGATCACCGCAGTGTTACTTGATTTCATGCTTGTCAGTAAGGCATTTAATCCCACAATTTTTAACTCGTTCTCGTTTGGGTTATACAACACAACAGTTGTAAGCAAATCAATTAACTTGCTGTAATGTTCAATCATACTGTCAAAGCCCAATTGCGAAACGGAAATATTCACAGGCACAGGATCAATAGGTATTGGGTTGGGACCAGCTACCTTTTGTGTTTCTGTTTTTTCCACTTCTTTAACAATGGGCTTCGCGCGTTTCCCTTGGATTTTACGGTTAAAACTTAGTGCATCCTTAATAACTGCATCACTTGCTCCGCAAGCTTTTAAAGCACTTATAATTCTTGTGCCCATCTTTTGCAGAGGGTCAAAAATGGTTTGTCTTGCATCAACTGCATTCATGTAAGCTGTTCCTGCAGTTACTGCACTTGCCAGTGCGGTGAGTGCGCTTGTTCTTAAGGTATTCATGTTCGCGACTTTTATCGCGTTGAGACTTGGGTTGTAAGACACACCGAAGCCAATGCATCGGTTAATTAAGTCTTCGAAATTAGCCACATTTTTGGCATGTCCGATTTCTGAGTAATTACTCATAATTGTAATTTTTAAAATTTATTATTTAGAACTTTTGCCCGGTTCTGTATTCTGAACTCTCGTTAGAACTGTTTGGCATAGGGAAGAAAAGCGGATAAGAGAAACCCCAGTAGAAGCGCAGAGCCTTGCTCGGCTTCATTGAGTACTGATTATTTACGATGTGGTTCCATTTGTTTCTCTCCTTTCGGAATATTACTACTATAACGCAGTTATTGTGCCGAAGTATACAATGAAATTCTAAAGAAAAGTTAATCCCATTGGGAAAACTAACATCTGGTAATCTAAAACAAGTTAGCTGGTTGAGTTTTCTCCATAGATAAAAAGGCGTTTTCCCTTGGGAAAAAGAGAAATCTCAATTATGAAAAAGAAAGTTAATACGAACAAAAAGAAAGTAAGCTCGGGAGCCGAGAAAACTCAAACCGCACAAAAGAAATCTCAATGGTCAAAAAAGAAATCTCAATCGCTACAAAAGAAAACTCAAATTATTTTCTCGTAAACACCCATTCCGTAAAAAGAAACTTCAACTTCTAAAAAGAAATCTCAAATTCCAACAGTTACAACTCAAACCGCACAAAAGAAATCTCAACTTCTGCAAACTGCAACTCAAACCGAAAAAGTTGCAACTCAAATTCTTTTCTTGTAATCTCCATTGCTTGCACCGCTAACATCTGGACTTTATAACGAAGCGCCTGCGGCGGGCTGAAGAACATAACGGCGCCAATTAATTTAAATTGGCGCCATTTTATCACCGGTAACCGTTCAACTGTGTTTATCGTACTAAACGTATAGACCTGTGTGCATAGACCTGTGTTTGATCACCATTACCCGTAGACCTAAGCCCGTTCACCAGTGCGTACCCACCGCACATTTTGCAAGCATTTGCATCGCAGTTACATTAAGGTCTAAAGGTTTTTATTGGCGTGCAAAAGCTTGCAAAATCTCCCACCCACCTGTGTGTATCGAACTGTGTGTAAAAAGACCCACGCAAAAAAATTTTAAAATTGCAGAGTACATAAAGAAATCGGGAGAGCTGCTGCCCCGCTCTTTCATCCCACAGACAAAAAAAATTATCGGCGGACACGTAATCTGCGTGTAATCTGGGTGCGCCCCTACGACGCTATAACACCACCTACACGTAATTGGCGCATTTGAGGTAGTAAAAAGTTTTGTATCTTTAAATAACCTTTTGTCGGTATAGACAGTTGAGTGTTCCAAAACGCCAACTACGTGTAGCCGGAAAACGTTAAGCGGTAATTGCAAGACGTACCTGTGTGTGCGGTAGACTTTTTAAGCAGAATATTCGCGATTGATTTTTTTTTTTTCAAGGACACATTTAGAAAAAATCTTCCTTTTAATTTTTTAGAACTGCAAGGTCAAGTTGTTTGCGATCGACATCGTGAAAGCTCGCTTTCAAACGACTGGCGTCGTTAAAACAACTTGCTTGTAAAGTTCCCGGAAAAAAATGAGAAAGTCAAATTTTGCTATAAAGTGTAGCAATGCGCCTTGACAATTGAGAAATTCAATACGCTCATGGATCTGCTTACAATTAAAAGACCGACTCCAATTCTTAAATTGGAGTGATATTTTAATTTAAAAAGCCATGCCGCCTCACTAGACAAAACAGATGAGTACGCTCTCGCACCACCGTTGATCCTTTCATTGAAATTTCAATGGAATCAACTACCGCTAACAGGCAGTCTAGCGCCATTGGGGGGAAGTATCACATCGCTCGGAGCTATTAAAATGGTCCCTTCGGGAAATTCCATTTGCTCTCGCTAATAAACATTAGTATCTTTAAATAACCTTTGGTAGGTAAAAAATCATTGGGCTTCGAAAACCCAACGGCGCCAGTCTGCCAAACGTTA
>JAHEYE010000125.1 GCA_023251695.1 Sphingobacteriaceae bacterium
CATTGGGTTGTAATACATGCCATCCCTCGAATCATCAAGTTTGCCATAGGTTTTAATATGATCCCTTACGCTTTCATTATTAGGGTCGTCGTTCAAATCCCCCATTATTATTACTTTATTTTTCGGATCGAGTTTGGTTACAGAATCGGCGATGTGCCTTGACATTTTAGCGGCAACAATCCTACCCGGACGACTTTTTAATTCTCCACCGCTGCGGGAAGGCCAGTGATTAACAATAATAGTTAAAGGCTCTCCAAAAAAAGAACCGCTAACCACTAACTGATCGCGGGTTTTGTGTGCCGTGTCGTAAGGAAGAATGATACCATAGGTAACAACTTTTGTTACCTTAAAATGTTTTGGGTTGTAAATCAATCCGGGGTCAACACCGCGCGCATCCGGACCTTCAACTAAAACGGTTTGATAATTTCTCGCTTTTAATTGGGGGTCTTTTACCAAATCATCTAAACAGTTTTTATTTTCAATTTCACATAAACCTAAAATAGATAATCCTTCAGGGGTTGCATCACTTGCCATCTCAGAAATTACTTTAGCCAGATGTTCTATTTTTGTATGGTAGCGGTTACCGGTCCAGGTTTTTCCGCCCGTCGGTAAAAATTCTTCATCAAACTTTTTAGGATCGTTGAGGGTATCGTAAAGATTTTCCACGTTCCAGAAACCAATAGCAGATACGTAGTAGTTTTTATCTTTCTTAAGCGTTTGTGAGCTAACAAAGCCGGCAAACAATAACAAGAAGCCAAATAGTTTTATTTTCATAGTGAGTAATAAGCGGAGCCAAAAATAGTCAAATTAAATTAAGCAGATGTTTAAATCAGTTTAGATGGTTTTTTATGTTTTTGTTATTAAAAAGCATGCCTTAATTGTTAAATCAAAGTCTCTTTTTGTTTACAATTTGATAATAAATCAATACTTTAATTTATATATATTTGCCCGTCCCTAAAAAGAAGTGAACACCCTAGATGCCATCCGTAAAGGTTCCTTTACCATAGCAGAAACCGCTTCAAATGAATGTGTTAAACAATAAAAAAATGATCAAACGAATTTTATCCCTAACGGCACTTATTTTTTCAATAAGCCTATCCGCACAAAATGATTCAACAGCTGTCGATTCTCAAAAGGACTCAACCAATTCCAGTTTAAATCTGCCTATTTTCAGCACTTCAGGTGGCGATTTAGATACCGATTTGGAACAACAGGATGTTTCTTCTTTATTAATGTCGAGCAGAGATGTGTTTACACAGTTTGCGAGTTTTCAATTCGGGGCAGCCCGTTATCGCATGCGTGGTTATATGGCCGAGAACCAAATGGTAATGATTAATGGAGTTAACGTCAATAATCTCGAAACCGGTTTCAGTTCATGGAGCAGTTGGGGTGGATTGAATGATGTGACCCGCTTCGTTGAGAACCGTTTTGGGAACGTGGCTAACCGCATGAATTTTTCGGGACCCGGAGGATATACCAACATTGAATCAAAAGCATCTTCATTTAAAAAAGGAACACGTGTTTCTTACATGAGCGCTAACCGTATTTTCCAGCACCGTGGAATGATTACACATTCAACGGGCATGTTGCAAAATGGTTGGGCGATTACTGTTTCAGGTTCTTTGCGGCAGGGTAATGCTGAAAAAGCACCTCAAATGTATGCGAAGGGAACTTACTTTAATGCGTACGCATTTTATGCTTCTATAGATAAACGTTTAAATGATAAACATCTTTTAAGTTTCACCGGTTTTGGCGCACCAATCGAACAAGGCCGTTCCGGTGCCGCAACCATGGAGGCTTTTGAAGTAGCAGGCTCTAATTATTATAATGATTTGTGGGGCTACCAAAATGGAAAAGTACGCAATTCAAACATCAGCAAAACAAACCGTCCGATGTTAATGCTCACCCATGTTTTCACGCCAAGTAACGATACTAAATTAAGCAGTACTGTCTATTACAATTTCGGTAAATCAAGTTTAACGAGTCTTAACTGGAATAACGCACCAAACGCCCGTCCGGATTATTATAAATATTTGCCAAGTTATTTTTACATGTCGGGCGATACTATTAATGGCGACATCACCACTAACAATTGGGCAACGGATGTAAATGTGCGCCAAATTAATTGGGATAAGTTGATTGCGATGAATCAGGCAAATTTATATTCAGAGCCGGGAAATATTAATACCACCGACACAAGAGCGAGATATATTTTGGAAAATAAAATTGAGAGCCTTCAGAACTATGGCTTCAACTCGGTTTTCAATAAGCGGAAGGATAAATTATTTTTAAGCGTTGGCTTAAACGGGAATATTTATAAAGACAGAAAATACAAAGAACTTGTAGATCTGTTGGGAGCAACTTTCTGGATCGATGTGGATCAGTTTGCTGAGAATTTAGGAGTAGATAGTGAATTCGCACAGAACAACATTGATGACCCAAACCGCAAAGTGAAAGAGGGCGAAAAATTTGGTTATGATTATTCGGTGAACATTAACCGCGGCGAACTTTGGGCACAGGCGGAGTATAATCTTAAATCTGTAGACTATTATATTGGTTTCACAGTTTCAGATAATCAGATTTGGCGCGAGGGATTTGTAGCAAACGGAAAATTCCCTACGGGCAGTAAAGGTCAAAGCGAAAAAGTAAATTTCTTTAATTATGGCCTTAAAGGTGGTTTAACCTATAAGATTTCAGGTCGCTATTATGTTACTGCTAATGGATCTTATTTGACACGCACCCCTGAAGCCGCTAACGTTTTTGTTTCGCCACGCGTACGCAACGATATTGTTGCAGGTATCAAAAGTGAAAATGTCCTTTCAGGAGATCTGAATTTTATTATACGTTATCCCGGTTTAAAGATACGTGCCACTTATTATTATGCGCAGATCAATAATCAAACCTGGTTGCGTACATTCTGGAATGATAATTATAATAACAACGTAAACCTCATCATGCGCGGTGTAAATCAAACGCACCAAGGTGTTGAACTTGGCATCGAAAAAACATTATTTACCTCACATGTTCTACAGGCGGCATTTGGTTATGGTCAGTTTATTTATACCAACCGTCCGAAAATGGATGCATGGCAGGATAATAACAACACGAGTTTGTATACCGACAGAACCGTGTACCTGAAAAATTATAAGGTAGGCGGTACACCTCAAATGGTAACCGGTTTAAGTTATAAGTATAATGGAAAAAAATTCTGGTACGCCGGATTATCGTTTAACTATTTTGATGAGATATATATTGAACCTAATCCTGACAGGAGAACTGCTGAGGCTACGGAGAAATATATTATGGCTGACAGAGAAGCTTATAAATTGGTAACCGATCAGGAGCAATTACCAAGTTATTTTACGCTTAACGCACAGGCGGGTAAATCATTCCGTATTAAGAGTAAATATTACCTGCGATTAAATTTAACCATCAATAATCTTTTAAATAATCAAAAAGCAAGGACAACAGGCTTTGAACAATTACGTTGGGACATGGCTAACCTTGGCACATTCGACAATAAGTATTATTACATGCAGGGCATCACTTACATGGCCGGTATTAATTTTAGTTTTTAATATTAATTTTTATAAAAAATAAAATGAAGAAATTTTTAATTTTAATGGCGGTTTCAGGTTCAGTACTTGTGTTTAACAGCTGTAAGAAAAAATTAGATGCCGCCCCGATAGCCGATGAAACAAAAGGCAAAGTTTATTCGGTAGCCGAATTAAAAGCCATTGCATCTTGTACAAACGGTTGTTCACGTCGTTTTTCAGAAGGCGCGTATTTGATTGGCGTTGTTATCGCTGATGAGGTTAGCGGTAATTTCTATAAAGAAATTTATGTGCGCGACCGTTATAATACCGGTGGTATCCGTTTAGACATGAAAGCATCGCATTGTAATTTTTTTATTGGTGATTCGGTGCATTTAAATCTGAAGGGGTACGATGTAAATATTAATTCTCAAACCAACATGCTCGAAATTGACACCATCGATTTCGAAAGAAACATGGTTAAATTTGCGAGTGGCGCAACGCCTCAGCCTATTGTGGTTGATTTGGATTGCGATTCATATTCTAATTATTTGTGCGATTTGGTTCAGCTTAACAAGATGCAGTTCATTACACCAAATACAATCTGGGCCGATCCTATCATGCAAATTTCAGGCAATAATGATATCAGATCCTGCGGTGGAACTTCCGTTACCGTAAGAACCAGTAATTACGCCCATTTCGCGCAGCAATTAACACCAAGCGGTAATGGTTCGATTATCGGAATAGCAACCGCGTACTCCGGTACAGATCAAATGGCCATAAGAAATCCAAATGAAGTTAATATGACCGGGCCTTTGTGTGGTGCAATTTATCATACCAAAAACTTTGAAGATGCCTCTTTAACAAGCGGCGGATGGTCGGCACAAAATGTAACCGGGGCTTCTACCTGGTCGTACAGTACATTCAGCGGGGCTAAATTCGCCAAGGCATCCGGGTATTATTCTGTTACCAACAATATCACAGAATCCTGGTTAATTTCCCCGGTGGTAAATCTTGCAAGCAGTGTGAATCCTGTATTAACCTTTATGACGGCTGCAAAATTCAGCGGCATTCCTTTGGAAGTTTTAGTGTCTACAAATTACACTTCAGGTTTACCGGGCACTGCAACATGGACCAACGTTTCAGGATTTAATTTATCTCCAAATAATCCGGGAAGTTACGCCTGGACACGTTCTTGCAAGATAATATTAAACTTGTACAAAAATGCAAATACCAGAATTGCTTTCAGATATCAGAGTACGACTTCCGGGGCAACAACTTATGAGGTGGATGATATTGTAATACGGGAAAACTAATACTTCTGCAAGATAAGTAACCAAAAAAATTATGAAAATGAAATACATATTAGGTTTAAGTTTATTAGCAGGATTAATTTTTTTAAATTCCTGTAAAAAGAAATTTGAGTTACCACCAAAACAGGATATTCCGGTTAACGGTTACATTACGGTCGATTCTATCGTAAAAAAATACATTAATTACTATCTGGGAACCGGACCAACGCCTACAAAATTATTCCGTTTCGATAGCGATATTAATCTGGAATGTACTGTTACAGCTGATGAAAACAGTGGGAATATCTACAAAACAGTTTATGTTGAAGATGCGACCGGTGGATTGCAAATTAAATTAATAGCCAGCGGCGGTTTGTATGTGGGTGATAAAATCCGCATTAACCTGAATGGCGTTGCATTGGATGATTACGGAAGTACAGTTCAGCTCGATTCTATTGATACGTATAAGCGTGTTGCAAAGATCAGCTCCGGAAACATCGTTACACCTATTAAACTAACAATGAATCAGGCTAAAATGACATCAGCCGGAAGTTTATTAAAGTATCAATCGCGCTTGATTATGCTTGATACAGTTGAATTTTTTGCTGCCAATAAAAGCGTCGTGTATGCCGATGCGGTCGGAAAAAATTCTTACGACAGATACATCACCAACGCAGCCGGAAATTATTTAATGGATGTAAGAACCTCAGGCTATTCAAAGTTCGCCGGTTATATGACGCCTTGTGGTAAAGGTTCGATTACAGCAATTCTTACCGAATACAACGGAACGCCACAACTCACCATCAGAGATGTGAAGGAAGTAAAAATGACAAATGATAATTGTCCGTACATACACAGATTATTTGATTACGAGCCTAGTGTTTTATACGGCGGTTGGAGCATGGAAAATGTTTTGGGAACTACCAAGTGGGTTATTGATGTTTATAGCGGGCAGACTTACGCTTACATTTCAAATTATTCCAACGGTAATAATCAATTATGCGAAACCTGGTTGATTTCTCCTTCGATGGATTTAACAGGCGCACCAAGTCCCAAATTATCTTTTCAGTCGGCTTACAATTACAGCGGCCCTGTTCTGCAGGTAATGGTATCCACAAATTACAGTTCAGGTAATCCTAATCTGGCAACGTGGACTGCTTTAAGTCCAGTATTATCAACCGGTAGTTGGGCTTGGGCACCAAGCGGAAATGTATCTTTAAGTTCATACATTTCATCAAATACCCGTATCGCATTCAAATATAGTGGAACTGCAACCTCAGGTTCGACTTGGGAAGTTGACGATATTGTAGTTCTTCCACAATAGAAATGAGGCATTTAGCCTGAAACCAATTAGAATTGCAAAAAAATCTTAAAATCCCGTTCCCGCGGGATTTTTTGTTGGAATTAAAGGGTTACCTCATATTGTGCTTTGGTATTAATGGATACATTTGCAAACGTAAAACAAAATCAACATGAAAAACTTAAAATTCTTAGTAGTAGCCTTATTCTTAGGTTTAGCTGCATTAAACATTACCTCTTGTGGTTCAGGTGAAAAAGAACCAAATCCATTAGCCGACAGTCTGAATGCTGTTAACGACGGTTTAAACGGTCAGTTATCAGAAAAGGAAAAAGCATTACAAGATTTCGTTACTACTTTCAACGAAATACAAACCAACTTAAATGAAATTAAAGAGAAAGAAAAAATTGTTACTGCTTCTTCTAAATCAGGTGATGTAAAAAGCAAGGAAGACCAGATTAAAGAAGACATCCAGGCTATTTATGATTTAATGGGTAAAAACAAAAACCGCATTAATTCGTTAAGCAAAAAATTAAAAGCCAGTAAATCTCAAATCAAAGGTTTAGAAGAAATGATTGCAACTTTACAAGCTCAGTTAGAATCGAAAGATGCTGAGATTACCGAATTAAAGGGTGTGATTGAGGCTTTAAACATTGAGCTAAGCAATATCAATACTAATTACGAAGAAGTAGAGCAGGAAGTACAAGTGAAGACTGAAAAATTAAACGCTGCTTTTTATGCAATCGGTACCGCTAAAGAATTAAAAGAAAAAGGTGTTACTACTAAAGAAGGTGGATTTATCGGTTTAGGTAAATCAACCAAAGTAAAAGATGATTTTAATAAAGAATATTTTACTAAAATTGATATTTCGCAGGTAACCAGCATTACAATCGGCGCTAAAAAGGCTAAAATACTGAGCACGCATCCAAGCAGCTCTTATAAGTTAGTTGGCGAGAAATCAGTTGAAAAATTGGAGATTCTAAATGCAGAAGATTTCTGGGGAGCATCTAAATACCTGGTGATCGTTATCGACTAAATTTATCGGATTGTGAATTTTTAACGCCCTGTGGTTAATACTACAGGGCGTTTTTGATTTATGTCAAAACCCATATATCAAAAATATTGATACTTTTACTTAGGTAATATTTAAACCCTTAGTATGACCAACGAAGAAAAAATTAATCTTATCGGACAAAAAATCGTCCTTCTTTCTAATAATCTCGATAAATACAAAAACGAACTTGAGCAATTGAAAGCTGAATTGCTTCTATTGAAGTCCGGACAAAGCACACAACAGAAAACTGTAAGCCCTGTTATTGAAAAGCCAAAAGAAGAGCCAGTCAAACCTCTGATCGAGGAAATCAAACAGGTGATTGCTGAAGAACCGGTTATCGAAAAAGTAGTTCAGGAAGTAAAGGCTGCAAAAAAACAAGGCCTCGGTTTTGAAGAAACTATTGGGGCCCGCTGGTTTAGTATTATCGGAATTATTGTTTTGGTATTAGGAATTGCCATCGGCGTAAAATACGCTATTGATAAGGATTTAATTAATGAAACAACGCGTTTAGTGCTTGGCTATCTGGCAGGAGGCATCATACTTACCCTCGCTATGTTTTATAAAAAGAATTACGGGGTGTTTAGTGCCATATTATTAAGCGGGGCCATGTCGGTCATGTATTTCACAACGTATGTAGGCTATTCGCATTATAATTTTTACTCGGCACCCGTAGCATTTTTCATCATGGCCATCTTTACGGGCTTTACGGTTTTTGCGGCGCACGTTTATAATTACGAAATAATAGCATTGATTGGTTTGGTTGGCGGTTATGCATTACCAATGCTGTTAAGTACCGGGAGCGGTGAAATACAATACATGTTCGGCTTCATGCTTATTTTAAATTTAGGTGTTCTTGCCTTATCATTTAAAAAATACTGGAAGTTTGTTAACCATGTGGCTTATGCTTTATCGTGGTTGATTTTCGCAGTATGGATGGCCACATCGTACACACCCGAAATTTATTTCGGTCGCACCCTGTTTTTCGCTACGGCGTTTTACCTTATTTTTTATTTGTCTTTCATTTCTTATAAAATATTCCGCAACAAATCATTTAGTGCATGGGATGTGGTTTTAGTTTTAAGTAACAGCTTAATTTATTTTGGAATTGGTTACAATGCCATGAATAATAAGTACTATGAATTTTATCAGGGATTGTTTTGTGTATTAAACGCTGTTTTCCATTTGGGATTTGCAATGTTGTGCAAGAAAAAAGAAGTGGCCGACAAAACCATTTTCTATTTCATCATTGCAATGGTCATCAGTTTTATCACGATGGCAATTCCCGTGCAATTGGATGGAAATTTTGTAACCTTAATTTGGTTAAGTGAAATGGTGGTGCTGATGTGGATGACAAAGAAAACCAACATCAATACGTATAAATATCTGTCGTACGGTATTTCATTATTGGCATTCGGAAGTTTATGGCACGATTGGAGTAATTATTCTTACTTCAGCAACAATACAGATACAACGCTTGCATTTAAGCCGTTGTTGAACCGTTATTTTTTAACAAGCATAATTGGAACCGGCGTGTTTGGTTTTGTTTGGTATTTAAACCGACAAATGCTCACTTCAATATTAAGTAAAATCGCGAATGTGTTTTTGATTGTTATGGGCTTTATTGTGTGTTACACAGCTTTTGCTAATGAAATTATGTTGTATTTTGATATTCAATATAAGTTGTCGGAACACCAACATATTGGCGATTACGGTTATGAGTGGACAGATTACGACAGTAGCTGGCATTCGTATTCCGGTTTATGGATGATGATTTACAGTATGGTATTTTTCAGCGCAATGGGTTGGCTAAGCATTAAACGATTCGGAAATGCAGTATTTGCTTATATCAGCTGGTCATTGAATCTTTTGATGTTGCTTGTTGGTGTTACAGCCGGCTTTGCAATTATTGATGATTTAAAAATGGAAGCAGTTTACGATTATACCTATTCGGTAATTACAACCTGGAATTATTATAGCCGTTATATATTTTTACCGTTTGTGGCATTGATGATATTCATGATCTACCAATTCCGCAATGCGGAAATACTTAAAAAAGTAAGACCGGTAAATTTTTGGTTGTTTCACATCGCCATTCTGGCCGTGTTGAGTAATGAGTTATCGCATTTAATGACCATAACGCATCTCAATGATTACGATCACTACAGTAAAGTGGCCTACAGAATGGGATATACTGTGTTGTGGGGAGTATATTCGATGGCATTAATTACCTATGGAATTTTAAGAGAGAGAAAA
>JAHEYE010000340.1 GCA_023251695.1 Sphingobacteriaceae bacterium
ACCTAAACCAAAAAAGGAAAAACTAACGGAGACGCGTGACGAGAATGAAATTCTTGAACAAAAAGAACAGCAAAAAATAAAACAACAACCTGTTCGCGTTACCAAAGATCCGGGACGTAACGACCCTTGTTATTGTGGCAGCGGTAAAAAATTCAAAAACTGTCACGGACAGTAAGCTCCTTAACAGTTTTTGGCATGGTGTTTGTATTGTATGAGTCGTGAAACATCTTTTAATAATTTTTGCGTTTATTTCTTCATTTGGCTTTAGCCAAACTTCAACTATCTATCCGAATTTCGATTTTGAATTGGGAAATTTAAGCAATTGGACGTTTATCCTTAGCCCAAGGTCATTATCACAACACTCAATAACTACGCTTTCAACCTGTACCGCTGCAGCTTCTTCCACTAATGCTTGTTCTGTAAGAGTACTGGATACAACGGGATGGATGCCCTCGTGTACGGCTAGTTCTTGGATACCTTCTATTGGTAAATATTATGCAAGAATTAATGGCGCAGCGGCTATAGCTTGTTACCAGTTTACAGTAAATGCACTTGCGCCTGTCATTAACGTCCAATATTTAATGAATCTTGAACAAGGTTCGGGTGAGAATTATAATACCGAGGCTTTCAATCAAATATTAATTCGGAATGTTTCCACGGGAAGTGTGGTTCCGGGGTCATTTGAAGACTTTTGTGTAACTACACATAGTACGGTTGCTGTACCCATAACACCTCCTTTTGTTTATTGTTTGGGTTGGCCAACTTACTCCCGAAATTTAAGTTCATATATAGGTCAGGTTTTGCGGTTTGAATTTCTAAATACAGCATGTGCGTATACAGGTCATCAGCCTTATGCTTATTTTGATGGCTATTTTAGTTCGGTCACTGGGATTAAAGAAGTGGACCTAAATAAAAATATTCAAATCGTGCCAAACCCTGCCAACGATTTCATCACCATTAAAAAATCTTTTGAAGAAGATCTTAATGTTTTAATTTACGATGCACAAGGAAAATTGGTAAAGGAAGATAATTCTGAAAAAGTTGATATTTCTGAATTTCAAAAAGGACTTTATTTTATCAGAGCAATTGGTAAAAACCATAATTACTCTCAAACTTTCGTTAAAGAGTAAGATTTCACCGTTTTTTATTTTAATTTTAGGGCTTATTGAATAAGTTCAAAAATATTCTTTTAGTTTTATTAAGCGGCCTTTTAATCGGTATCTCTTGGTTCAGTCCGTTCACACTTTTAATTTTCATTGGCTTTGTTCCTTTATTACTTGTTGTTTGTAAAGTCCATAATTCCGGGACAAGAAAAAAGGGATTAAAAATCTGGGGTTATGCTTACCTCAGTTTTTTTGTCTGGAATATTATTTCCACCTGGTGGGTTTACAATGCATCGCTCGAAGGGGCCATTTTGGCTATTGTTTGTAATGCGCTTTTACATAGCTGGATGTTTATCATTTGGTACAGTGCCGAGAAGAAAATTTTCGGAAGCCTTCGCTTTTGGTTGCTCATTCCTATTTGGTTGGCCTACGAATATTTGCATCATAGTTGGGAATTAACATGGCCCTGGTTAACATTAGGAAATAATTTTGCTTCAACAAGTGATTTTGTTCAGTGGTACGAATTTACAGGAACATCCGGCGGAAGTTTATGGGTATTACTTACAAATATTTTAGTAACCCGTCTTGTTTTACAAGGTAAAAAGGATTTTAAGTCTTATTTAAAACCTCTGATAGTAATTGTAAGTCCAATTTTGTTATCCTATTTAATTTTAGCGGTACGGAATGTAAGTCCTGATAAAAAAATAAATGTTACTGTAATTCAACCAAACATCGATCCATATTTTGAAAAGTTTGATATTCCCTTTCAAATGCAAATGGAAAAATTACACCAACAGCTGTCGGGCATAAAGCTGAATAAGGAAACGCAACTTGTTGTTTTTCCTGAAACATTTGTGGTGGGAGAGGGCGGTGGTGATGTTAATGAAGCTTATTGTTCTTCTTTGGGCGAATTCTTTTTGTTAAGGGATTTAGTAAAATTTCATTTCCCGAAAGCAACTATTTTAACCGGGGCAAATACCTCGCACGATTTTTCGGATAACGAAAAATTAACTTCAACGGCGCGTAAATACGGAAATGCAGATAAATATTACGATTCGTATAACACCGCGATTTATATTGATACGGCTAAAAATTATACGTTCTATCACAAATCAAAATTAGTTCCCGGCGTTGAGCGCATGCCTTATCCCGGCTTTTTTAAATATTTTGAGCAGTATGCCATTGCTTTAGGTGGAACGAGCGGAAGTTTAGCAACACAAAACGAACGTACTGTTTTTGAAGATAAAATTCTTGGTGCAAAAATTGCACCCTGTATTTGTTACGAAAGTATTTATGGCGATTTCATGAGCGAGTACATCCGTAAAGGAGCACAAGTGATTTGCATTGCCACTAACGATGGCTGGTGGGGCAATACGCCGGGACATAAACAGCATTTGGCTTATGCTAAACTCCGTGCCATTGAAACACGGAGACAAATTATCCGATGTGCTAATACAGGCATCAGTTGTTTTATTGATGAATTCGGAACTATTTCGCAATCGCAACCCTATTGGGAATTCGGTGTAATAAACGCCGATGTAAATCTGAACTCCGGAAAAACTTTCTTTGTACGGTTTGGCGACTTGATTTCCTACGCATCAGTTTTTATGGCTATTATCAGCATAATTTACGGTCGGATAAAAAGAAGGGTGTTAAAGGTCGAGCAGAGCCTCGATAATGGATAGTTTTATTCTGTTTTCAGTAGTTTTAGGGCTTTTCTGGCTCACATTTAAGGCTATTTGGCTCATTAATCTTGTAAAATCCCAAAGTTTAATTTACATTTACTAGACAAAAAAACATCCACAAAA
>JAHEYE010000360.1 GCA_023251695.1 Sphingobacteriaceae bacterium
CGCCTGCGCAAGCAACACAACTTAAAACAGCAGCCCAACCCGGAAAAGTAACTGTATTATCAGAACGGAATCTGAATCCTAAACAACCATTAATAGTCCCTTGAAAAGGGCCGATTGCACCAGTTCCACAACCATTAAAAAGCATTGGGCTATTTTGTGTTGAGCCATTTGTAACTGTAAATATATCATACGGACAACCTGCGCCTCCTTCAATACTGAAAGACGAAAAGGTAGCTCTCATACACATCCCAATCGCATCAGGGCAAAATATTCTATAAATACCTCCGACAGCAGGATAACCAATAAAGGTTGAATAATTTCCAGCAGGGCCTCCATTATCGTAATAATTACCACCGCAAGTAGCGGTTTCGCATGCACCAACATATTCACCTGCAATTCCTGTTGTCGGATGCAGGTAGTTTTGTGATTTCAACTGAAGTGAAATAACAAAAACTATAATTAATATGTATGCCTTCTTCATTAAAGTGATGATTTGCTCGTATCGTTTTTAACAGTATTGGGTAAAATCTGAAGTGGATTATGAATTTGCTTAAGCTCTGAATTAGAATAAAGCACAATGATTAATCCTGTTGCCTGATCAGTTACGTAAACACGCTCTGATTCTTTTCTTAAGTGCTCGTATTTAGAAACGTCGATTTTTGAAAGTGTTGCAGCATCAACTTCCGTTTTATTTTTTATTTCGAAAGAAATTTTGTACTGTCCATTGGTATCTTTACTAACAGATTTTTTTGCTGCGGCCTGACTAAATCCAACCACTGTTACAAACATTAAAACTAAAGAAATTGAGAACCGCTTCATCTGATTAATTTTAAATTTTCTTTCCCGTATCTCTTTATACGGAATTAAATTAGAACAGATACAATTTTATAAGTAAATGTACCTAAAAAAGGACTAAAAAAGAGTGCTTTTTAATCGCCGGAATGTTAATTTTACCTACTAATTCTAATAATTAACTTTCTTGGAAGATATATTATTTAAAATCAACAACTTAGAGGCTTGTTTTATTGCTACTTCTAATGGTCACTCAGAGGGTTTCAGAAATGTGTTCTTAAGCGGTAATTTAACTGAAACGACTCGAATTACTGACGTCCCCTTAAAAAATCACTTCGCTTTTTTTAATTACGATTACAAAAATGAGATTGAGGCATTGATAACCAAAAAAAAATCAAAATTGGGTTTTCCCCAACATTGCTTTTTTGAAATTAAGGAAAAAATAAATTTTAATTCACTTGATGAATTTCTTAAACCAGAAAATTATCCGCATCAAAAAATTGAGATTACTGCACAGACATCAAAAGAAAATTATATCAAATCGGTTAGCGAACTAAAAACACACATTCAAAACGGCGACATCTATGAAATTAATTATTGCATAACTTTTGAAGCGGAGAACATAAAAATTGATCCAATCAACATCTTCAATAAACTAAACACAATAAGCAAAGCTCCATATGCCTCATTTCTAAAAATTAAAGATAAGTACATTATATCCGCAAGTCCGGAATTATTTTTAAGTAAAAAGGAGAATAAATTAATTACAAAGCCAATTAAAGGAACTGCTAAACGCGGTGCAAATCCCAAAGAAGATGAAAAACTAAAAACTGATCTATTCAAAAGCGTAAAAGAAAGAACAGAAAATGTAATGATTGTTGATGTTGCCCGTAATGATTTTTCGAGAATTGCTAAAAAAGGAACAGTTACAGTAGAAAAATTATTTGCTATTGAAACCTATGAACAAGTTCATCAAATGGTAAGTACAGTGAGTTGCGAATTAAAAGATGGGGTAACAATAAAAAATATTATCAACGCTACTTTTCCAATGGCGAGCATGACCGGCGCGCCTAAAATAAGGGCCATGCAATTGATTGACGATTTTGAAACAAACGCCCGTGGCCCATATAGCGGCTGCATGGGTTACATTGATGAAAAAGGTGATTTTGATCTGAGCGTTCTGATTAGAAGCATTTTTTACAACGCATCAGAAAAGTATTTATCGTTTTCAGTTGGAAGCGCCATTACAGCCCAATGCGACCCGGAACAAGAATATGAAGAATGTCTCTTAAAAGCCGCCGCCCTCAAAAAAGTTTTGGAAGAATAATTTATTGCAACACCAGTTTTTGATTGGCAATAATCTTTTTATTCCTGTAAACCGTTACCAGATAATTTCCCTTTGCAAAAGCCCCGCAATCAATTTGTGTTTCATTACTTGTGATCGAACCGTTAAAAATAATTTTTCCCTCAATATTTTTTATTTCCACCGTTTCACCACCGCTAATAATAAAATTTTCTAACCTGAGGGTTACATTTGAGCTTGCCGGATTTGGATAAACTTTTAAAGTATTACTATTTTTTTCCTGAGCCTTTACACCAGTTACCCCGCCATTCTTATTGGCGAAAGCATATTCTCCTAATCGCAAAGTGTCAATAATAAATTTACCTGCAAAAAAACCGGATTTAAATTTGGTGTATTTATCAACCAGCTTCCAATCATCAGCAGGATTACGCCGGTATAAAACAACAATACTATCATTCTGTACTTTGGTTAGGCAAGTATCCAAAGCGCCGTATGTGCCCGATGTAACCATATTCCCATCGAAATTCAAATGAAATTTAGATACAAACCCTGAACTTAATTTACCATCAACCCGCCAATAATGCTGGTTGGAAATTTTATAGTTCTTAATATTATTTTTTATCGGATCGGGCGCCGTAAAATTATGTTCAACACGTATAAAAGAAGAATCAACACCTGCGTTAGTTATAGCAATGATACATTTTCCTAAAGCTTTCACAAAAGTGCCGGCGGTTTTATAAACACCATTATCGGCCGCAATGGCATCGCCAATTTTTGAATCATTATTGCTCACAGCAAAAAGTGGTGCAAACGGCAAACTCATTGTAAAAGTTTGATTGGCGCCACTCATGTAAATTTTCCGTATGGTAGGCTGCCAACTGCTATTATAAAAAGAAATTTCCAGAGGTACATTGGTATAATAGGCGGGAGCCCCTGTGAGTTTTTGCTTTACATAAACCGTTGCCAGATAATTACCCGGACCAACCATAGTATATTTTGCAGAATCGATTGAAAAATGAGGCCAACCGCCATTGAATACCCAATCGGTAAAAAAGTTTCCGAGTGATTGCGAAGAGGATGCCTCGAGTAAAGATTTGAATTCTGCGCTATTCATATTTTTAAATGCTTTCTGAACCATAACATATTTCAATCCATTGAAAAAAGCAGTATCACCCATATAACTCCTCAAAGTATGCGCAACAACCGCGCCCTTCTTGTAAACATGGTCGCCATAGGTCCATTGATGCGGTACACCTGAAACAGCCCAGAATTTACCCTCTCGGAAATGCGCATAGTGCAACATATCTTCATGTGTAGGGCGAAATGCAGCCATATAAGTTGGCTTACCATATTGCCATTCCCTGAACAAGTATTCGCTGTAGCTTGCAAAACCCTCGTTGAGCCACATGTCTTCCTGTGTCTCGCAAGTCATCAAATCACCCCACCAATGGTGCGAAAATTCGTGTGCCATTAATGTCGCTTCATAAGCAATACTGGTTGCAACTTGAGGATAGGATATATTAGTAGCATGCTCCATCGCCCCATTATTAAACGGAACTAAACAATACCCTACTCTGTTCCATTTATAAGGACCATAATAATTTTCGAAACCGGTTAAACAATTTTTAAAATTTACAAAACCGTTTTTTAATGCAGTTGTATCACTGGGTCGAGCAGCTAAAATAATAGGAACTGTTCCTGTAGAAATAGTATGTGTCCAGGTAACCTGGGTATAATCAGCAACAGCTACAGAAGCAAGATAACTCGGTATTTCATTTTGCATAACCCATTTGCGGGTACGCGTATTCCCTACTTTTGTATCGCTCATTAATTGCCCGTTACAATAAGCGCGTTTTGTTGTGTCGCTTGTAATATTAAATTCGTATTGACTCTTCTCAACAAAATTATCAAAGCAAGGAAACCAAACGCGTCCGTAATTATGCGGCTTGGCTCCAAAACCAACCCCTAAATTAAAAGCGTAATTACCTGTAAAATAAAAACCACCCCAACCACTCGGATCTCCTTGTGGTTTGCCATGATAATACAATTTGATATCAATTGTATCCGTTGTATTATAACTCAAAGGCAGATTGACTTTTATTACAGTATCATTATATGTGTAAGTTAAATTGGAAGTATTAAATTTCACCGAATCAATAAACATCTTTAACAAATCGAGCCTGATCTTATTCTGGCCATTCATTTTGGGTGTGAATTTAACTGTGGTATTACAACGGATGGTGTCCGTAACAAAATCGGTAATATTTACATTGATAGTATACTTTAACACATCAATTGTATCACTACGCAGGTTTTCAGGACTATAATAAATACTAGCCATGCTTTGGGCAGACTTATATTGCTGACAGGTACCTACCTGTGCATTTAAAATAGATTGGCAAACAATAAGTAGGATTACAAGTAATAACCTGTTTTTTATTGATTTCATATGAAATTTTTTAAGCGCAAGTTTAAAGATAAGGAAAAAAAGTGTTTTTTTGTTCTTAAATTAGGAATACAATAATACCTTTAACAATTTAAACTCCTAAGTTACATGGTTTCCGTTAGTTTAGAAGAAGTATATGACCTGGTTAAGTCGCTTAGTAAATCTGAAAAACGGTTTTTTAAGCTAACCGCTTCTACCGAAGAGCATTCGGGAGTCATTGCAAGGCTTTTTGACGAATTGGAAAAAGCGACCTCTTTTGATGAATCGAAACTTGTAAAACTCTCCAAACAAAAACATAAAACTTTAAGTCATAAGGATATTTTACAGCTTACCTACGAGGTTATACTAAAAAGCCAGCGTACATTTTACGCAGAAAGCATAACGGGTTACCGCATTAAGGATGAGATTTCCAACCTCCGCAATTTGTTTGATAAAGCGCAGTACAAGCAATGCCGCAAAATGCTTAACAAATTAAAAGAGGAAGCTTATGCAGATGAAAGTTTTCATTTCATCCTTGAAATTATTTCCATCGAAAAACAATTATTAGATATCGAAAATAAATTCGGGAATATCTCAAAGTCACTGGACGATTTAATCAAAGAAGAACAATTATTAATAGATAAATCTAAAAACATAGGTGAATACGCACAGTCGTTTTCAAAACTGAATTATCTGGTTCGCGAAAACATGGTCGCCAAAACGATGAAAGAACTCGAGACCTATGACAAGTTGCTTAATTCTTCGCTTTTCAAAAACACTGATAAATGCACTTCAAAAAAGGCTGAAGTGCTTTATCATCATATCAGAGCACTTTGCTTTTCGAAAAAAAGAGATAATACCATGCGCCAGAGCGAATTTAAAAGTATGGTGGCATTAATGGATAAGAATCCGTTTCTGATTAATGAATATCCAAAGCGTTACCTTTCCGGTATTAACAATATTCTATCGGTTGAAATAGAACAGGCCCGTTATGCAACCGCTGAAAAATTAATTGACGAGTTCATCGGATTAAAAAAGCATCCCGCCTTTAATACTACCGATTTGCAGCTGAAGATTTTCACCAGCACGTCGAATGCGCAATTACTTATATATACAGATGGAGGAAGGACAGACAAAGCAATTCCGGTTGTAAAGTACATTAATGAACAAATTGAGTTATATAAAGACAAAATTAATAAAGAAGAATTGCTTATCTTCTATTATAATTTCACAAGCCTTTACATTTACTCACAAAAATATACTGAGGCAAGCAAATACCTGAACCTTCTTTTAAGCGCCAACGATACAAACTTACGTCAGGACCTCCAATGCTTTTCGCGCCTTCAAAACATTATTCTTCATTATGAATTAGCAAAAATTCCGGAACTAAAATATTTATTGATTACTACGCGCGATTTTTATAAGAACCAAAAATATCAATTCAAAATTGAAAAACTTATCCTGGATATTTTTGAGGAATTAATTGAGTCGGAAGATACAGATAACATCTGGTCGAAGTCGCATAAACTCATTAAGGAACTTACGAATGACCCCTATGAAAAAATCGCGAACTATTATTTCGATTTTTTAGCGTATACAGAAAGTAAAACTACAGGGAAAAAAATCGGCGAAATAATTTTTGAAAAAGTTTCGCCAAACTGGAAAAAATAAAACATGAAACCGTCTAATTTATTATTCGATATAATAAAATCTTTAAGTGCCGAAGAAATAAAGTATTTCAAGAAGGTTTCCTCTTTGCAGCAAGGCGAAAAAAATTATATCAAACTTTTTAATTTCATCCATTCCTTAAATGAATATGATGAAGAAGCCGTAAAAACAGTTTTTAAAAACGAGGTCTTCATCAAGCATTTACCCTCTGAGAAAAACCAGCTCTTGCATCACATTTTAAAAAGCCTGCGTCATTTCCGTATCGAAAACAGTAAGACAGCTTCCATTAATGAACAGATAAAAAACATTCAGCTCTTATTCAATAAATCGCTCTATAAACAGTCGCGTAAGATTTTGAATCACATCAAAGAAGAAGCTTATAAGTATGAATTATTTTATTACATCCTCGAGATTATTGACCTTGAGAAAGTGGTGATTGACATGGAGGCCCATTTCGGCCAGGTGAATAACATTACCATTGAAAAATTAATAGATGAAGAGAATGAGATCTACCAAAAAATCGAACAGCTAACTCATTTCGAAAAACTTCTTAGTCGTTTAAATAAACTTTCAACAAAACTATTGTTTGTACGCACTAAAACCGATGTAGAAGAGATTGAAAAAATTGCTAAAGATAAGGCGCTGAATGAGGCAGTAAGTGTAAACTCAAAAAAGTCCTTCATTACCTCACTACATGCGAAAGGTCTGGTTGCCCGTTTACTGAATAAGACCGACGAGATGTTTGATGCTTTTCAAAGTCTGGTTTATGTAATGGAAAACAACACATCCTTGATCTCTGAATTACCGAAGAGCTATGTGATTGCACATGGTTATATCATCCGGCATTATGCCATTAAGCGTCGTTATAACGATGGGTTTAAAACCATTGATAAATTAAAAGCACTCTGGTTAAATCCTGAATTCAAAAGCACCGACTTACAAATTGCCATTTTTTCGAATTCATACATTAACGAAATGCTGTTGTATGCCTACATCGGCCAACACGATAAAGCAAAAAATGTAATTCCCGCCGTAATCAAGGGGCTCGAAAAATACGAAGCAAAAATTAACGAAGAGGAATTACTGCGTATTTATCAGGTCCTTACCATGGTTTATTTTGGCATAGGCGAATACAGCAAAGCATTGCATTGGGTGAACCGCATAATTAACTCGAACTATACCGAATTACGTCAGGACATAATCCGGATTTCTAAACTCATTAATTTAATTATACATTTCGAATTGGGTAACGATGATTTATTACCCTACATCTATAAATCAACAAGCAGGTTTGTTGATGGGCTCGATAACAAGTATAAATTCGAAATTTTATTTTTAGAGCAATTTAAAAAAGTTGCTTTATCAAAGCGCGATGGTAAACAACTCAATTCGTTTGTGAAATTTAAAGAGGAGATGCAAATTGTTTTTAAAGATCCTTACGAGCGGAACGCCCTTGAATACTTCAATTTTTATGCCTGGTTAGATTCCAAAATTCACTCCATAAGTTTTTCGGATGCTATTAAGATCAGAAAACAAAATATGGCTTAATTGCATGTGAAAAGTAAGATCTGCCGGTTTTACTTTATTACAGATATTTATGATTCATTAAATAATTCTGTACATAGTCTTTTACACCCTCCTCAAGGCTTGTAAATGATTTAGTGTACCCCGCATTTTTTAATTTCTGCATGTTTGCTTCTGTAAAATACTGGTATTTATCGCGGATATCAATGGGCGTATCAATAAATTCAATCTTTGGTTCCTTGCCTAACGACTTAAATGTTGCGTTTGCTAAATCTAAAAACGTACGGGCTGTTCCGCTTCCTAAATTATAAATGCCGCTTTTGATTTTATGCTGATAAGTGAAAATTAAAACATCTATCAGATCCTTTACATAAATAAAATCGCGTAGTTGTCCGCCATCATTATATTTTGGATTATGGCTCCGGAAAAGTTTCACATAACCTTTTTCGTTAATCTGATTAAAAGAATGAAAAATAACGGAGGCCATTCTTCCCTTGTGAAATTCATTCGGGCCGTAAACATTAAAAAATTTGAAGCCGTACCACAAAGGCGGGCACTGATTTTGTTGCAATGCCCACTTATCAAATTCGTTTTTACTCTCCCCATATGGGTTCAAAGGTTTTAACCGGGAAACTTTTGTTTCGTCGTCATCATACCCGAATTCGCCCAAACCGTAAGTTGCAGCCGAAGAAGCATAACTTAATCCGATATTATTCTCGGCACAAATTTGCCATATAGATTTGGTGTAATTTACGTTGAGCTCATCAAAAATCGCCTTATTAAATTCAGTAGTATCAGTACGCGCACCAATATGAAAAACATGACTGATATCTTTAGTATTTTCCTTAAACCATTTTAAGAATTCTGACCGCTCAATTAATTTCAGGTATTTTTTTGAATCATAATTAGAGGACTTGCCGGCTTTCGAAAAATCATCCGTCAAAATTAAATCCGTAAAGCCATCACTGTTCAGCCGGGAAACTAAACAACTGCCTATAAACCCTGCTGCACCTGTTACTACAATCATAATTGAATTTGAAGCATAAAATTACGAAATCTTTTGTTCTTGCAGAATTAACATCCTTTTTAAAGTTTTTTTGATAATAATCAAATTGCCGATTCGCTTTTAATACTATCTTTGATCAAGATTTATTTATGGAAGTAACACGCGTATTTGATATTTTAGATTTATACAAAACCAAGTATAAAAAAGACGACTTGCTTTGCAGCAAGGAAAATAAGAAGTGGAAAAAATACGGCAGCGACGATTTTATTAATTATAGTAACTGGACATGTTACGGATTAATTAATCTTGGTCTCCAAAAGGGGGATAAAGTCGCAATTGTTGCCAATAACTGTCCCGAATGGGTTTTTGCCGATTATGGTTGCCAGCAAGCAGGAATTGTTACAGTCCCTGTTTTTCCAACTATAAGTAATAATGATTTAAAATTTATCTTGAATCATGCCGAAGTAAAGGCCGTTTTTATTTCGGATAAAAAGATATTTGCCAAATTTACCGAAATTGAAAAAGAAATTTCTACCGTAAAAAAGATAATTACTTTTGATAAGGTGGAGGGTTTGTTACATTA
>JAHEYE010000126.1 GCA_023251695.1 Sphingobacteriaceae bacterium
TTAATTTTTGGTTCTAATTCAGAACTCCGTGCCATTTCAGAAATTTATGCCTGCAGCGATTCGAAAGATAAATTTGTAAAAGATTTTATCGCCGCCTGGGTTAAGGTTATGAATCTTGACAGATTTGATATTGCTAATTAAAAAGGTACGTTTACCGTTGACTGCATTACCAATGCAGCCTGATTAATTAATTTTTAAGGATTTTCTTTTTATTCATAGCGATAATTGCTATTTTTTGTTTTGCGACCCTCAATAATGGCCTGTCGCTGTTTTGCAATTATTGCAAATTTATACCTTAAATTCTGTTAAAAGATTCGGTTTATGCGTTTCCCGTAAAGGCTTGGATTTGACCTGCGCAAATCAGTTTCATAAGCCCTCCAATCCGCCATAAGTTTGCTTCATGAATTTTAATACGCCACACATGAAAGCAATCACGATAACATTCTTGTTTTTTAGTACTGTGTTTTTATGCAGTACACTAAATGCCCAAACAACAAAAGGCGATTCCATTTTCTGGAACAACGGAAATGTGTCTTTTCTATCCGACTTAAATGGCGTATGGATTATCCTTAAAAACGGTAGTCCTATAAAAGATGTACGTATTACAGAAATAAAAAAAGAAAAAGGAACCCTTGTTTATGCTAAAGAAAAATGCCTTCACGATGTTTCAATTGGAAACATTAAAAAAATTCAGCCCGGGAAACATTCACTAGACATTCTGTATTTCTATGCGGATAATACTCCCTACATAAAAAAAGAATACTTACAAATGGATGCCATGCTTAGCTATTCTGAATTTAAATACGTGAAAATTCCGAATTGGCATAATGAACAAAGCAAAGTTCAGCCACCGGCTCAGAAAACAGAAGAAAAACCGGAAGGTTATACCATAGTATCAGGTCCGCTATATCCAAATACCGATACAAATTTCACCTGTGATACCTTAAAAGAAGAAAATGGTGTGGTCACATTTGCCAAAATAATTGAAATTAATTCTAAAACGATCCGCTACAAAAAGGTAAAGAATCCGCTCGGACCGGTTTATATAAAATCGAGTATAGACGCACAAGTAACAAAGTATAACAATTGTTTCACCGTTACTCTTGCCGAAAAAAATTAAAACAAATAATAACCTCCCGAAGGATGCCTTCGGCTTAAAAACAAAACCCAATGAAAACAAAAACAACAATTGCTGCTTTCCTTTTAATAACAGGAATGTTTGCGCAAAACAAACCCAGTATTGCTGTACTAAATATCGACAGCAAGGGAATTATTAACACATCAGAAGAGATGGGATTTTTTGTCCGTCTCGAGCTTGAAAAAACCGGTGTTTATTCTGTAATGGATAAATATGAAGTTAGCGAAGTAGTAAAAGCGAATACCGTAGACCTTAACAATTGTTATTCCAAAACCTGTTTAGTGAATACAGGTAAATTATTAAAAGTGGATAAAATGTTAACGGGAAGCATTGAACGTTTTGAAGAAAAAGTAATTGTATCGTTAAGAATTATTGATGTGGCGAGCGGAGTAATTGAAAAAAACGAATCCACAGAATATCTTAATCTTCCTGAAATACAAAAAATGGTCCGCGTTTCAGTTAAAAAAATTGTTGGTCTAGAGCCGGATCCGATGATGGTAAAATTATTAATTGATTATGACGTCCCTGTAGAGAGTCCCAAAAATACTTTGCGTTTAAATGGTCCGCGTATGGGTTTTTCTTCTACCCTTGGCAAGGCAGGAGAAATATTAAGCAATCCTGATAAAAACAAAGGTGGCTTTGATATGTTTCCAGTTAATTTTCAATTTGGCTGGCAACAGGAAGTGCAATATATCAGTGCAGGAAATTTCCAGGCTTTAATTGAAAACATATTTTTGATTGGCGGATTAGAAAGCGGGAAATTTGTTCCTTCTTATACGCCGTTACTTGGTTTCCGTTTTGGAAAAGGTGCTTGGGAATTTGGATTTGGCCCTACTTTCAGATTAGTAAAAAAAGCGAATGGTTTTTATGATACAGAAGGTTTAATGGGTAAAAAAGGTGAATGGTATTTGCAAAATCAGTGGAACCCGAATGATTCGTTAGGCGGGGCTTCACCAAGATCAAATCCTTATGTAATAGAAAGCAGACTGGACAGCAGAGGGAACACAGAAATATCGACAGGATTGGTCATCGCCGTAGGAAAAACATTCCGCTCCGGCTATCTGAATATTCCAGTGAACATTTATGTTGCTCCCCGTAAAGATGGAACAACTGTTGGTGCTATGATTGGATTTAACATTCAAAAGAAAAAACGCGTGCAATAATTTACGTTATGAAAATTTATTTATTGGCGGCCTGCATTTGTTTGGCACATAGCGAAACGCAGGCACAGCAAAAAGATACACTAAATTATTCCCTCGGACTGCAAAGCGGTTCCGGGGGAATTGCATTAAACCGGTTGGGGGTTTGTACCATAAAACTAAAAGACGGAACACGTTTTATTAACTGTGCAATTAAAGAAATAAAACCGTTGTGGGTTGTTTATCAGAAAAACAGGGCGCTTCATGATTTAACCATTGAAAGAATAAAATGCATTGTTCCGGAAAATGAAAATTTTGTTATTTGGTTTGATGCTGAAAATAAAGCCCTGGCAGGATCGGATTGCCCTAATTAGTCCTGGTTTTCAACTATAAGCCGCTAAGCTTAACAATTTCTTAACATTAAGTTTAGCTATTATTTACAGTCATATTATTCCTTTGCGTTAATAAATATTAAATTAACGTGAAGAAAACTTTATTTTTACCATTCATCTTTCTAGCAACAAGCCTCAGCGCTCAGGAAACTCCAACCGTTGCGCCTCAAATTACAACGGATAGCTTAAGTAAAAGTATTGGCGCATTAAAAAAGGATATTGAACTTATTAAAAACCTTAAAGTAACCGGTTGGGTTCAGGCTCAATATCAGATTGCAGATACCGCAGGCGCCAAGAATTTTGACGGTGGTGATTTCCCAACAAACTCCAACAATCGATTTTTCATTCGCAGAGGTCGTGTTAAGTTTACCTATAACGGTAAAAATTCTCAATATGTAATGCAGATAAATGGCTCAGAAAGAGGCGTTAGTCTTGTGGAAATTTTTGCTAAAGCAATTGATCCATGGACACATGCCTTCTCCATAACTGCAGGCGTAATGAATAGGCCTTTTGGTTATGAAATTCAGCAATCTTCCGCCGACCGTGAAAGTCCGGAACGTTCAAGATGGACACAGATTTTTTTACCTAATGAACGTGACCTTGGGGCTATGGTTACTTTTCAACCTGCTAAGGGGAAAAAACTTTACGGCTTAAAAATTGATGCCGGTTTTTATAATGGCGAAGGGCTCGCCGTGCCCGGAACAGGAACCCCGGCAGGTTCAACAGCCGCTGTTGGTTTAACAGGCGTTAATGGTTTAACTGATTTCGACAGCTATAAAGATTTTATGGGTCATCTTGTGTATTATAGCGGAACAAAAAACGGTAAAATAAAATATGGTATAGGTTTATCTCATTACAATGGTGGCTTTGCTTATCAAACCAACAAAGTATTTAATTCAATTAAAACAGACACTTTAGGAAATAAAGTATGGACTCTTGCAGATACAGTTAATAAAAATTACAAAGGCGGATACGCACCAAGAGTTTATACCGGTGTTGAAGGTTTGTTCAGCATCACTACCATTTTAGGAACAACTACAATTAGAGGTGAATATTTTACCGGCACTCAAACATCTAAAAGTTCCGATAGTAAAAGTCCGCAAGCAACACCTTCATCAACTGACGCGATGTATGTGAGAAATTTTAATGCCGGCTACGCATATTTCATTCACCGGATCGGAAAATCAAAGCATGAAGTAGTATTTAAATACGAATGGTTAGACCCAAATACTAAAATTACACCGACAGATTTAAACGGAACAAACGGAATGAATCAGGGTGAATTACAATATACCATGATGGGATTTGGTTATAATCTTTATCTCTATGAAAACGTGAAATTTATGTTGCATTATAACATGGTTTCCAACGAGGTAGCTAAAATCAAAGGTTACACTTATGATTTAAAAGACAATATCTTAACTATACGTATGCAATACAGATTTTAAACCTTAACATTAACTTAACACGATACCTATATAATAAAAATAGCTTTATAATAATTTAAAAAATAAAATATGTTTGGATTAACAACCGGCCTGGCCATCTTACTTATTGCTTGCTTACTCTTAGCATGTTTCTTCGAATTCATTAACGGTTTTCACGATTCGGCAAATGCTGTTGCTACAGTAATTTATACCAATTCGATGAAGCCAACAACAGCTGTCGTTTTTAGTGGTATTTTAAATTTTTTAGGCGTAATACTTGGTGGCATCGCAGTAGCAATGGGAATAGTGAATTTACTACCAATGGACGCATTAGTGGATAGTAATCCTTATCACGGTGTTGCCCTTATTTTAGCTTTATTACTTTCTGCTATTATCTGGAATTTCGGTACCTGGTACCTTGGCATTCCTGCTTCTAGTTCACACACACTAATCGGATCAATACTTGGAATTGGTTTAGCATTTTATTTTTTACCGGGCGATTATGGATTAAGTGCTGTTAATTGGGATAAAGCAAAAGACACAGGGCTTGCCTTATTACTTTCTCCCTTAGTTGGTTTTTCAATTGCTATAATTATGATGTTCATTTTTAAGCGTCTGATTAAAAATGAAACTATTTACAAAGAACCTATCCCGGGCAAAGTTCCTCCAATGTGGATCAGAATGATTTTATGGGCAACTTGTGGATTGGTTAGTTTTTTTCATGGACAAAATGACGGACAAAAAGGTGTTGGTTTGATTATGATGATTTTAATTGCCATCCTTCCCGGGTATTTTGCGGTTGATAAAACTGTCAATCTTCAGAGCATTCATGGAAATATAGATAAAATTGAATTAATAATTAAGAAAGCTGACAGTACTGCTTTGGCTGCAAAAGAAAAAATAATGTATGCCGATGTTATACAGCACAGCGCTCACTTTCATATAGCAACAGAAGGAAAATTTTCTTCGGATGAAGTTACTGTTACCGAACGATTCAGCCTGAGAAAAGACATTGTAAAAATCACAAAGAACTGTGAAAAATTAGTGAAGGGCGGAAATCTGACTTTAAGTACTAATGAAATAAAAACCTTAAATGCCGAGATTAAAACAACAAAAAAATTAATTGAGTATGCCCCCTCGTGGGTTATTGTAATGATTTCAATCTCTCTGGGCTTAGGAACCATGATCGGATGGAAACGGATTGTAAAAACTGTCGGTGAAAAAATCGGTAAACAACACATGAGTTATGCTCAGGGCGCAAGCGCTCAACTTGTAGCCTCTATGGGAATTGGCATGGCATCTGCATATGGTTTACCTGTTTCAACAACCCATATGTTATCGTCAGGTATTGCGGGTTCAATGGTAGCTAAGAAGGGATTGAAAAACTTACAAAAGAAAACTGTTCAGTCAATTGCCCTTGCCTGGGTTCTCACTTTACCGGCGACAATGATTTTATCGGGAGCGCTATTCCTTTTATTCAGAGCTATACTATAATATTTAGTTTTATGTAATTAAAGCCCTCACAAAATGAGGGCTTTTTTGTTATCTACTCTTTTTGTATATTTATTTAAAATTCATTCGCATGGAATCACTTAAACTCTCTATCACTCTTCCGGTTAAAGCTGAGAAATTATATAAGGCCTGGCTTGATAGCAAACAGCATGCGTTGTTTACAGGCGCTGAAGCAAAGGCAAGCGCGAAAATAAATGGCAAACATTCAGCCTGGGACGGCTACATCTCTGGCAAAAATTTAGAATTAAAAACGGGAAAGAAAATTGTACAAAGCTGGCGTACTTCTGAATTTGCTGAAGATGCGCCCGATTCCACTTTGGAAATTACATTCAAAGAAAAAGCAGGAAAAACAAAATTAAGTTTATACCATCACGGCTTACAAAAAGGCGATGCCAAAAAATATACCCAAGGCTGGAAGGATTTTTATTTTGCGCCGATGAAGCATTATTTTTCAAAGTAATACTTTGAAAAATAATGAGATGCTGAATGCGCCACGGCGGTCAGCATGACGTTATATCAGAAAGGGCTCTGCTTCCTGATAATCCTCCCAAACCATTTCGGGAAAAATCTTCTTAAGGTAACCGCTTTAATTTCTTTACCGCCAATTAAAACTTCTTCCGAATTATTGGAAATGCTTTCGATAATTTCTTTAGCACATTCTTCAGCGCTCATTGCTGTTTCATGACTTGGGTCCATTTTTCCGTGAGCATCACTGCCCGCAGAAGCATTTAAAGAAATATTTGTTCTTACTTTGCCCGGACAAACTATTAGAATTTTTATCCCCTTACTTTCGGTTTCCAAACGCAGACTTTCAAAATAACCATGTAAAGCATGTTTGGCTGCAGAATAAGATGAACGCAGGTAAAAACCAAATTTTCCTACTATTGAACTTACAACAACAATATGTCCGCTTTTATTTTTAAGCATGTATGGCAAAACTGCTTTGCTTAAATTCACCGTGCTGAAATAATTTATTTCAAATAATTTCCGTTCTTCTTTTTCGTCCGTTGCCGTTGCTTCCGCACGCTGACTTTGTCCACCGTTATTAATTAAAACATCAATTCTTCCAAATTTATTCATCACTTGCGCGGCTAATCCGCTTGCTTTTGATGTGTCGCTTAAATCAAAAGGCAAAATCATTAAATCCAAATCAGGTAGCTTAGTTTGAGCGCCCACTCTTTTCAATTCCTCTTCCCTTCTCGCCGATAAAATTAATCGTGCGCCTTGTTTCCCCAACTCCAACGCCAAAGCTTCGCCAATCCCGGAAGAAGCACCGGTAATCCAAATTATTTTATCTTTAAAATCAGCCATTAAGCAAATCTACGATTTGTTTTGATTTAATTTCCCTTATACAATGACAATCTTTTGATTTTCTGCAATCGCTGCACTCTTTATCTAAAACCGCAAAATGTGCATCTTTTCCCAACGGCATCCATCTTCCCGGATGAATCGGACGCATGGGCGCGAATAAACCGATTGCTTTTTTACCTAAAGCGGAAGCAATGTGTAGCGGACCGGTACTCGCCGCCACCAAAGCATCAGCATTATTAATAAATGAAATAAATTGTTTTAAACTTAATTTTCCTGTTAAGTCAGTTACATTTTTGTGCTTCACTAAAAGCAATTTAGCTTGCTCGCCTTCATCCTTTGTCCCTGTGATAAATATTTTGAAATCATTTTCAGGCAATGAAGAAATCAATTCCGAAAAATTATCCAAGCCCCACTCTCTTGCGCTCCCCTTCGATTTTGGGTGAAGAATAACATTTGTTTTTGTTTTGTCAATTAGTTTCATCCATTCTTCAGAAAGCGTCTGTGCTTTCGAAAAACCGTAATAGTCTTTAATTTCCTCTAGCTTAACATCCGTCGGAATGTCCAAAAACTCAAGCAATTTTAAATTTAACTTCGCCTCATGCAAATCTGAATTTTTTCTCGACAAGCGTATTAATTTATTACAGGTCCACCAATGAAATAAACGATTGGTTGTACCAACTCTTACGCCAATTTTCGATTTTTTTGCCGCTTGTGCAATTTGTTTCTGCGGGAAAACATGAACAATGGCGTGGGCTTTGGGTAAAGTGTGTGTTTCGTCCCAACTAATAAAATCATCAACGTGTTCCGACAAAGCAACAACATCACGCGTATAATTTCTTCCCACGAAAATAATTCTGCATTGGGGAAAATGCTTTTTCAAATACCCTGCCATTGGTAAAGTCAACACCACATCACCTATGCTGTCGGTCCGACTGATAATAATCGTAAAATTAAGCGGCAGTTTTTGCATTATATAAATCGCGTAATTTTTTATATTTTAAATAAGTGGCGTAAGCTGATATTTTGGAAATGGAATATCCTGCTTTCCCATCCAAAAATCCAAAATGTAAAATGTAATGGTCTATAAATTTAGCAATTGGATTCATTAACAGTTTAAATGCGTTTGATTTTTTTCCTTGCTCAAAAAATGCTTTGGAGGCTATATTGGTGAAATATTCCACTTGCCTGTAATGATCTTCAATTGTGTAATAACTGTAATGTAAGATATCACCTTTTAAATGGCCTGTGTTTTTATCGCCATCAAACATGTCAAATTTATCATGTGGGTTTGTTCCGCCCCACTTTCCTTTCCGGCTATCCCACAAACGTAATTTTTTATCGGGGTACCAATTGCAATGTTTAACCCAATGTCCACAATAATTCGTAAGGCGGTTCATATAATAACCATCCTTAGTCCAATTATTTTTTACTTCCAGAATTGACTTTTTCAATGTCTCATCCAGGGCCTCATCCGAATCGAGCGATAATACATGCGGATATTTTGCAAAAGTCAAGGCTTTATTTTTTTGCTCAAGGTGCCCTAAAAAATCCTGATGATAAACATTGGCGCCATAACTCTTACATATCTCTTTAGTTTTATCGGTACTGCCCGAATCGAGCACCACTATTTCATCGGCAATATCCTTCACCGACTCTAAACAGCGGCCAATGTTCTTTTCTTCGTTATAGGCTATTATGACTACCGAAATCTGAGGCATGTTGTAAAGTTAATAATATAATACTAATTCTATTGACTACATTTACCGATAATGAAAGTTACTCTTATTCAAACTACCCTTCATTGGGAAGACCGTCAAAAGAACCTGGCCCATTTTGATTCACTAATAAATTCAATTAAGGATACAACTGATTTAATAGTATTACCCGAAATGTTCAGCACCGGATTTACTATGAATCCTGCTGAATTAGCTGAACCTTCAAATGGAGACGCTTTAAAAATAATGAAAAACTGGGCTACAAAAACAAACGCTGTTATTTGCGGAAGTATTGCTGCCGAAGAAAACGGAAGTTATTTCAACCGTTTGTTTTGGGTAGAACCTAATCGGGTTACAAGTATTTACGATAAACGTCATTTATTCCGGATGGCGGGAGAAGAAAAGCACTACGAAATCGGCTCTCAAAAAATAGTAAAACAAATTAGCAATTTTAATATTTGTCCGCTGGTATGTTACGATTTGCGTTTCCCGGTTTGGAGCAGAAATACGTATTCCAAAACTAACGGTTCTCTTACAGCAGCTTATGATGTTTTAGTTTATGTTGCCAATTGGCCCGAATCACGTTCTTATCCGTGGAAACAATTATTGATTGCGCGTGCTATTGAGAATCAATGTTATGTTATTGGTGTAAATCGTATTGGCAA
>JAHEYE010000341.1 GCA_023251695.1 Sphingobacteriaceae bacterium
TTGTTGCCGGTGATTTTTATTATTTCGAACACTCTGAAACGGATGATAAAGTTTGTTTTATTGCTGCTGCTGATTGTACAGGCCACGGTGTACCCGGGGCTTTGGTAAGCGTCGTTTGTTCCAATGCCTTAAATCGGTGTATAAAAGAATTGCATATAACTGACCCGGGGAAAATATTGGATAGTACCCGCGTTTTGGTTCTGGAAACATTTACAAAAAGCAGTCAGGAAGTAAGGGACGGGATGGATATTTCTTTCTGTACAATTACAAAACCTTCAATCAATAATAAAAATACCAAAGTAAACTGGAGCGGCGCCAATAATCCTTTGTGGTATATCAAAAATGGAGAGCTCCACGAAATTTCAGCAACAAAACAACCGATTGGTAAAACAGAGAATCCAAAACCATTCGAAACGCATGCAATTGAATTGAGTGCAGGCGATATGGTGTATTTATTTACCGACGGCTATGCCGATCAGTTTGGCGGTCCGAAAAGAAAAAAATTCAAGTATAAACCGCTAAAGGATATGCTGCTTGAAAACTATAAACTCTCTTCGGAAGAGCAGCACATGGTATTGGAGCAGCGCTTTGAGGAATGGCGCGGTGGGCTCGAACAGATTGATGATGTATGTATCATTGGTGTGCGCATCTGATTTCCGCTGATTTCTCTTTTTCCCAAATTCTCATTACATTTACTTGGTGACAAAAATTACCATAGCTATCGATGGTTTCTCGAGTTGCGGAAAAAGCACCTTGGCTAAAGCGCTCGCTCAAAAATTGCATTACAATTATATTGATACAGGTGCGATGTACCGTTGCGTTACTTTGTATTGTTTGCGGAATGGTTTAATTGATGAAAAGCAGAATGTTGATGAGGAAAAACTAAAAGAAAATCTTTCTAAAATAACTGTCGATTTTCAATTTAATTCACACACGAAAATTTCAGAAACTCATTTGAATGGTGAAAATGTTGAACACGAAATTCGCAGCATGGAAGTTTCGGATAATGTAAGTAAAGTAAGTGCCATACACGATGTGCGGGAAAAAATGGTGACTTTGCAGCGAATGATGGGAAAACATAAGGCTGTTGTTTTAGATGGCAGAGATATTGGTACACATGTTTTTCCTTATGCAGAATTAAAAATATTTATGACTGCTGATGAGGATGTCCGCGCAAGAAGAAGAATGGATGAATACACTGCCCACGGACAATTTTTCACTTTGGATGAAGTAAAACACAATTTACAGAAACGGGATTATGCTGATACGCACCGGAAAGAAAATCCATTGACCAAAGCTAAAGATGCAATTGTTTTAGATAATACGGACTTGACACCTGAGCAGCAATTAGACTATGTTCTGAAGCTGATTACCGATATGCAATTGACGAAGGATCCGGTGGAGTGACTTCGACAAGCTCAGTCACCGTGTAAATTATTCAACCACCATCTTTCCACTCCGAATTTTTACATTATTTTCAGAAATGAAATAATAATAAATTCCTTTAGAAACATTCATCTCTAAATTATTTTCTCCCTCAATAATTTCTTTCTTCAGCACTTCTTGTCCTAAAGTATTATACAAAACAAATTCTCCTTCTCTTAAATTTGATTTAATATAAAATGATCCGCCGTTTGGGTTAGGATATAATTTAATACGATTTGTCATATCGGACGTAGCCGAAACGTTTGTACAAGGGCTTACGGAAACCGTAATAATTGTTTTCTCAGGACAAATACTTCCTTGCGCATAAAAAGTATAATTGCCGGTTGTTAACGGTGCGGTAGTGTAAGAATTTCCTGTTCCCAAAACAACTGTTGAAGAAGGGGAGCTGAACCAACTAACCATATTCGAACTAACAGTCGCTACACTGAGTACCGCCGAATTACCGTTGCAAATATTTTGGTTTAGTGCATCTGTTACGTTATAAGGTTCGCAGGGAATTTTGTATTTCCAGAGATCATTCAAATTAACTAGGGGACCTGTTGCTGCATAGCCAAAACTTCCGAACGCCCACATATCCCCATTCACATCTTTCCAGCCAATAGTATAATATCTTGAACCGGGAGTATTTGCAGGTGCGCTAACTCCAACTGTTCCGTAGGTTCCATTCTGGTTAATTACATTCGCACCTTTCATCCAGGTCCATTCATCTGTTGAGGGTGTATATCTCCAAAGTTCATTTAATTGTCCGAGCCCTGCTGCGCCGGGAAGACCTACGCCTCCGAACAACCATAAATCACCCCAATTATCAATTACAGAAACTGAACTGTATCTTCCGCCCGGATTATTTGTGCTTGACGGAACACCTTTGGTTCCATTAACACCAATTTGATTACCTAAACTCGTTCCGCTCTGATAAGTCCAATTGTTTGTGCTCATGTCGTAAAACCAAAGATCATTCAAGTGTCCAATAGAAGATGTTGAAGCAGGCCAGCCTCCTCCGCCGAATATCCATACTTTACCTGAAGCATCTTTCCACATTGCAGGAAATTCCCTGCTGCCCGGAACGTTTGTTGGCGAAGCCACTGCTTTCGGACCGTAAGCCCCGAATTTATTTATTCCCGGACTGCCTTTCATGCATGCCCATTGATTTATTGTAGGATCATATTTCCAAAGATCATTTAAGTGACCATCAGTTCCTAAAGCAGGAAAGCCATAACCGGCATACAACCAGAAATTATTACTTACATCGGTCCATGCTACACCGCCGTGCCGTGCACCCGGTATGTTAGAAGGACTGAATGTTGTTGCGGCCCCATAAACTCCATTTTGATTAACAATATTTGATCCGCTTATCCATGTCCATTCATTTGAAGAGAGATTGTATTTCCAAAGATCATTTAATCGTCCCCATGTACCAAAGGCATCCCAGCCGTCGCCACCG
>JAHEYE010000005.1:0-3074 GCA_023251695.1 Sphingobacteriaceae bacterium
ATAAACCCTATTTAGATGAAGCGGACTTTAAAATTGCCGATAAAACATTGCGCTCAACATTTATATCGGGTGATGGCCCGGAGTGCAGGGAGTTCGAAAAAAAACTGAGCGAGTACCTTGGCGTTAAGCACGTGCTGTTCATGAATTCAGCTACAACAGCTTTAGAAACCGCATTCCGTGTGAAAAATTTCCCGCAAGGCGCTGAAGTTATTTGTCCTGATTTCACTTATACCTCAACAGCAGTAGCGGCGCATTACAATAACCTGAAAATTGTTCTGGCTGATGTATACCCTGATAATGGGAGTTTAGATATTTCAAAACTGGAAAGTTATATCACCAAAAATACAGTGGCGATCGCAGCTGTTGATTACGGTGGTATTCCGGCAGAGATGGATGAAATTATGTCTACCGCAAAGAAACATAATTTGTATGTTGTGCATGACACAGCGCAATCTATAGGATCTGTCTATAAAGGAAAAAAGACCGGATGTCAGGGACACGTTTCGACTTTCAGTTTTCATGGCACAAAAAACCTGACTACAGGTGAGGGCGGCGCATTAGTAACAAACGATGATGCAATTGCAGAACGTATAAAGATTTTGCGTGAAAAAGGAACAGATAAATACTCTTTCCTAACGGATAATAAAGACCGGGGCTATTACGAATACGTTGATATTGGAAATTCTTATGTTCAATCGAATATCAACGGCGCTTTAGGAATTACTCAGTTGGAGAAATTAGATTGGATGAATGCCGAGAGAAAAAAGATTGCAGAGGTTTATAAAAAAGAACTTTCAGGAATAAAAGGTTTGGATTTTATGAGGATAACGAACGGCTCCGACCATAACTGGCATTTGTTTGGAATTCTTGTTCCACCTGAACACCGTTACTGGATCATGGATGCTTTGCGCGCTGAAGGTATCATGAGCAATGTTCATTATACGCCATTGCACCGTAATAAATATTATAAAGATCTTTCTACCGATGAAGCTATGCCCGGTTCTATGAAATTTTTTAGCAGATTGCTTCGCTTACCAATCTATCCGTCGTTAACTAGTGATGAACGAGGAAAAGTAGTTGAAGCTGTCAAGAAAGTTTTTAATTCGTAATGCATTCAATTCTGATATTTGGCGGCGGATTAAATCAGATGACTTTAATTCAATCTGCAAAGGACTTAGGATATAAAACAATTGTAATTGACCCTTTAGAAAATGCTCCGGGTAAAAGTATTGCAGATGTATTTAAGGTTGTTGGACCGAAAGATTATTCCGCAACAAAAGAAATAGCTTTAGAATACGGAGTAAAAGGAATCGTGTCGAGCCAAATGGATAATCCTGTAATGATGATGGCGAAATTGGCAGCCGAATTAAATTTTATTTTTCCATCTGAACAATCAGTTTTGAATGCGAGGAACAAGTTCATGATGAAGCAATGTTTCCTTAAGTCGGGTGTTCCTTGTGCAAAAGGAAAGTTAGTGTCATCAACTGAAATTATTACAGAGGAGTTATGCAACGAAATTGGATTTCCATTGATTATAAAACCCCTCGATAGTTTTTCCAGCAGAGGCGTTTTCAAAATAAATGATTTTGAAGAGATCTCAAATTATTTAAGTAGTACCAGAAATTTTTCCTCAACGGGAGATATACTGATAGAGGAATTTATGGAGGGAAATGAAGTGAGTGTTGAAAGTGTTACTCAGAATGGAATTACCACAATAGTTCAAATTACCGATAAGATTATTACTTCCTATCCAACCGCTGTTGAAATGGCGCACATTCAACCTTCAGAACTTGATCTCCTATCAAAGCAAAAAGTAAATGAGATTGTTAAGAATGCAATTGCAGCTCTCGGATTAGACAACTGTGCGGGTCATTCCGAAGTTAAAATAACAAAGGAGGGACCTAAAATGGTAGAGGTGGGAGCCAGGTTAGGCGGAGATTATATCACTTCTCATTTAGTTCCTATGTCGACCGGCGTAAATATGGAGGCTGCAGTAATAAATATTGCAATGGGTAAGAAACCGGATCTTGAGCACACTTTGGAAAAAGCTTCTGCCATCCGTTATCTTAAACTTCCTGATGGGAAGAAAATAAAAAAGATAGAGGATTGGAATTATCTTTATAAAAACAAGAGCATTAAAAATATTTATTTTTTTATTAAAGAAAATGAAATAGTGCCGCCGATAACTGATAGTGCAAAAAGGGCAGGCTGCATTATCGTCCAGGATGTTGACCGGCCTGCTGTTCTTAATACATCTGAAAAGGCCATAGAAGATCTTGCTAAATGTTTCCACTATAATTGAAGAAGTTTAGAATACTATATTTTGGAACTTGGGGCTATGGTAAAGCTGGTTTAGAAGAGCTCTTAAGAAATGCTAATGTTGAAATTGTAAAAATATTTACAAAATGGAATCCTGAATCGCAGGATCCCTATTACAATCAGGTTTATGAAACAGCAAAGCCTACAGGTATCGAAACGATAAACACAGAGGAGAGCGGATTATCAAAAACTGATTTCGAAAAGGAAATATTAAAAGTTAAAGACATTGATATTATTTTATCCTGTTGTTTTGACCGCTTTTTCTCTGATCAAGTATTAAAGCATCCAAAAATAGGAGCCGTTAACATTCATCCATCACTGTTGCCTAAATATAGAGGCGTTAAACCACTGGAGAATGCCTTGGCAAATAATGAACCGGAAATAGGTGTGACCCTTCATGTTCTGACCAAGGTAATGGATGCAGGAGATATTTTAATTCAGAAAAAAAAATTAATAAATGGTGATCAGAAATTTGGCGACTTGTATAATTTACAGTGTTTGCAAGCCAAACAAATTATTAATGAGTTTTTTGAAAACCCGGTGCATTACCTTAATTCGGGGATAGAGCAAAATGAAGAAAATAAAAGTTTCGCCCCACGCTTACCGTTTTCAATTTCTGACTCGGATACTGTTAACGATATAATAAATAAAGCAAAACAAAACCGTAAAATCGACCAATGAAAATGGCGGAGAGAATAATTCGCAAATTGAAGTGGTTATTAAGTAGTGTATTTTGGTTAACCATTCCATCTAAA
>JAHEYE010000005.1:3174-9171 GCA_023251695.1 Sphingobacteriaceae bacterium
AGGAGAAAGAAAAATATCGTTAATAGTTATGGTAAGGTAATGTCTTCCCAATTGGATGGTTATAGTACAATTAATTCCAGTTACCTGAATACGAAATGGGAAAGAGGCGAAACGTATTTTGAGGGTGCGGTTCATTTACCCGACCGGATACCAAACTATTGGAAGTTAAAAGTAAAGGAATAAACTTTCAAAATGAATTTGAAGGAAATAAAAAAACCTTTCAAGGCAATATTAAACAGTCAGTTAATTGGAAAGGTTTTATTCCATAAGTTTTTTCTTAATCGGATCGCAGCAGCAATAAAACCAAACGCTGCGGTACTTGAACTCGGTGCAGGAAAATTCACGTATTTAAATTTAATTAAACAGAACTTTCACAAAACGGCGATAGATATTTCAGAAAATGCAATCAATCATTCAAAAGAAAAAGGAATTTATAACGATTATATTGTTGGTGACGTAACTAATTTGCAAAGATACATATCAGAAAAATCTTTTGATTCCGTTGTGGCCTTCGACTTGATTGAACATGTCAGCAAAGAGCAAGGATTGGAATTATTAAAAAGTATTGAAAAAATAGCAAAGCATTCAATAATAATATACACGCCGAATGGCTTTTTGCCGCAGGACGAGTTTGATAACAACCCCTTTCAAAAACATCTCTCGGGATGGGATTTTGATGAAATGAAAAAATTGGGATACGAAGTATATGGCATAAATGGGTATAAAAAATTACGAGGGGCTTATGCTTTACCTACAATCAGACCAGGCTTTGTTGGTTACTTTTTGTCGAATTGGAGCTGGGTCTTTCTCGAGTTTTTTGGAAAGCCTGAAAAATCCTTTGCTATTTTATGCATTAAAAAACTGAACAAGGAGAATAATTAAAATTTGATCAAAATTGAGTTTCTCTAATAGATTTTCGCAAAGCAACAGAAGAATTACGTTTGGATTGTCTTTTATTCAATTAATAAAAGCGGTCCTCTCATTTTTTACTGTTTTAGTTAGTTCAGCATATTTTGGAGCTTCTTTTGAACGGGATATATGGGTTTTATGTATAGTTATTACGGCTATAATGAACGGAATTTTTTTCGGTCCAATAATTCAGATTTTCAGAACAAAATTCATTTTTTTAAAGGAAGAGAAAGGGGAAGCGGAAGCGCTGAGGTCAATTGGCTCGTTGCTTTGCTTTATGTTTGCAATTGGAATAGGTTTAGTAGCAGTAGTTGAATTAATTCCCGGAATTATTACTAAAGTCTTCACCACTACTTTTTCGGATGATCAAAAAGAATCATTTATTACCATTTTAAGAATTGTTTGTCCCACTTTGCTTTTTTTTATTATCACTTCTATTTTATCCGGTTTATTAAACATCTACAATGTTTTTTATATCCCTGAGATAATGTCAATCTTCACTTCCATTATAAATGTTGGAATGATTTTATTTTTCGCAAGCACCTACGGTATTTATGCCCTTGTTTGGTCAAATTATACTTCAACCGGTTTACTTATCATCGTTTTATTTTTTTACATCCATAAAACAGGTATTCCAATTTTTAAATATCTGAATTTCAAAATAAGATATGCTTACGAATATTTGTCTATGTCCTTGCCTTTTTATTTTACTTATTTTATTTCTCAGATTTTGGTAGGACTGGAAAACGCCTTGTCGAGTTTTTTGGGAGTTGGAAATGTATCTGTTTTAGATTACTCCAGGAAATTCGTTAATATTCCAAATAGTATTATTCAAAGCACAACGAATATAATATTGGCACCCACAATGGTAAAAATACATGTCAATGAGGGGGAAAAAGCCTTTACGCTTGAACTTTCTAAGTTCATTGATTTGTTCTTATTGATTTGTATGCCTGTCATTACGGTCTTTGTTATTTGTTCTGAGGAAGTAGTGAGAGTTTTTTTAGTAAGAGGTGCATTCGATGTAAAATATATTGAACCTACGAAACAAGCTCTGTTTTGGTTTGGATTAGGAATTATATCGATTGTGTTTTATCAAACCGTTACCCAAGCTTTGGTTGCACAGGGAAAGGTAAAAATTACAGCAATTGTCACCAGTTTGATGGGTTTCTTAATTCTGGGATTGAATTTATTATTCTTCAAAAGGTACGGAATTCAGGTTTTAGCTTTTTCCTGGAGTGTTTCTCATTTCATTGTGGCTATTATTCTATATTTCATGGTTTCGAGTAAATACAGTAGTTATTTATTAATTGAATTATCCAGAAAACTTTTTCTAATTGCAATTATTCTTATTCTGAGTTATTTCGTCCACGAAGTAGTGGATTCAAACTTTTTAACTGAAAGCGGTAATTTCAACTCTATTATTTTAATAGCTATGATTGTATTTTTTTCAGTTGCCACTGAGATAACTCTGATCTACCTTCTTAAGTTTAAAGAAAAGGAAATAATTACTTCTTATATCAAAAGATTTACTTCAAAAAAATTGTCTTAAGAAACCCTTCCATGACCTCTAAATGTGTAAACTGTAATAGTATTGACTTTAAAAGTTACTTAGAGTTAAGAGGATATTCTTATAAAAGATGTAACGCATGTAAATTAGTTCAGCTCTCTCCTCTGCCAACAATAGATGAGTTAAAACTGTTTTATGATTCAAATTACTATAAATATAATTTTGAAGAAAAAAGCGCTGACATAAAAACTGTAATAAAAGAGCAGAACGATGTACAGTTTGATGTTATCCTCCGGAATTTTCATGTTAATGACACAACCAAGTTTTTAGATTACGGTTGCGGAGTGGGTGGATTTTTAGATACCTTGAGTTTAAAGGGCAATAAGAATATATTTGGATTTGAATTTAATAAAATAAGTTCAAAATTAATTCAGGACCGTGGTTATGGCTATGTTGATGTTTATAAGGATAATCAAACTTTTGATGTAATAACCCTTTGGGATGTTGCAGAGCATTTGTTAGATCCTGTAGATGTCTTTAAATTATTGCATAGCCGGTTAAATAAGACCGGTATTTTAGTAATTGGAACCGCAAGAATTGATGATTTTGTAGATAGGACCGGCCTTGGTTATACCATGTGGGCTGACCCACCTGCGCATACAATTTTATATTCCAGGGAATTATTGTTTTCTATGCTTAATAAAGCCGGATTCGACAACGTAAAAGAGGATACGAAACATACAATCAGCAATATTTATAATTCAAGAGCAAAAATGTTAAAACGTTTAATTAAGAAAATAATTTTTTATTTTAAGACAGATAGGGCAAACAAAAGAGAGCTTGACGCGAGTTATTTGATTGTGGTCGCAGCAAAATAAATGAAGACGTTTGTCACCATATTCCCTAATTACAGAAATATTCACTTTCGGAAAGATCCGGGACAAATACCATTCAGACTAAAAAAATTTAATTACGAAACCCGCCTTGTAACCTATGATAATGAAAAGCTAGATTCTGAATCTATAACGAATTTAAATATTAAGATAATACAAAAAGGATATTGGAGCAGGAATTTTAATTTGGGAATGCTCTGGTTTATTTTCAGATCCCGTAGGTCTATAGATATCCTTCATCTTTTTCATTTAGAATTTCAGACGCTGTTAATGGCTTATTTTTATAAGTTGCGGAATAAAAAGGGATTTGTCTATTTAAAAATGGATAATTGTCACTATTCTGGATATTACCCTTGGGAAGATCTCTGGCAATCGCAGAACCTATTAAAAACGAAAAGAACATTCAAACAAAGAGTGAAGGATAATTTAGTTAGAAAAATATTGATCAATAAAGTTGATTTATTTACTATTGAGGACAATGGAAGTAAGGATTATTTTAATGGGCAATACCCGTTCTTCAAAAATAATCTTAAAACATCTTTTAATGGTCATACGGCTGACATGGAACCAAATATTAAGGTTAAGAGTTTTAGTGAAAAGGATAACGTTATTATTACAGCCGGAAGTCTTGGAATTTATCAGAAAGCGACTGAAATTCTGGTCGAAGCATTTGTAAAGGTGGCTAAAGAAACAAATTGGGAACTTCATTTAGCAGGGCCAATCACTGAACCATTTAAAGAGTTTTTGAATAATTTTTTCCGGAAACATCCTGATTTAAAAAACCGGATTACTGTACATGGCCTGCTCACAAGAAGGGAATTATTCAATCTGTATAACCGCGCCAAAATATTTTGTCTTCCTTCGAGATACGAAGGTTTTGCGAATGTATTTTCCGAAAGCATGTATTTTAATAACGCTATCATAACAACCCCATATGTTGCTGTCCGTGATATTATTGTTGAAAATAAATGTGGCTTATTAGTTGAAAAGGAAGACGTAGATGGCCTCGCCTTATCACTTTCGAAACTGATAAATGATAAGGGTATGAATGAGGAATTTGGTAAGAACGGTCATGCATTTGCAATTGAATATTTGAATTGGGATAAAATTGTAGAGGAACTGTCTTTAAAGCTACCCGATAATAAATGAAACTAAACAGAAGAACAATTACTTTCTTCATTTATTTACTGATTACGGTGGGCGTGACCTATTTTACTCCAAGGACCGTCTCTTCAATCTGGTATATTATTTTGCTTATACTTTATTACAAGTCTTCGGATGAAGTGTTTTGGCTGGCCTTTTTTATTACCATTTCTGATGGTTTTATTGGCTTTTTCAGTACTTATTCAACCATAATAACTTTAATTCCCGGATTGCCCGGAATCGACATGCCTCAAGTCTATATCCTTATTTCTTTATTTAAAGTTTACTCACGGAAAATGAAATTGGTAACTTATTATGGAAACTGGACCAAACTATTAATGGCATATATCTGCCTCTTGGTTGTTGTAGGAATTATTAATGGATTAAAAGGAGAGTTAAATATTTATTTTAGGGTTGTAAAACTAATCTTACCACTCCTTTTGGTTTATACAATTCCGCGTTTAATAACAAATATAGATGAATTTAAAAAAGTGTTTGACCTTATCTTTATTGTTTTTATTTTGGGATTCGCGGCTCAAATATTTACTGTATTCACCGGGTTTAGCCCGACAAGTAATTTTAAACTACCGGAAAAAATTGTAGATACGGAAGAGGTGAGGGAAAACTTCAGGAGTTTTTACAATCCGGCTATCACACTCATTAGTTTGTTCGCCTCTTTATTTTTTCTCTCAATAAAGCAAGACAGGTATTTTCCTAAGGTTTATCTCTACATTATTATCGGAATGACTTTTTTCATGTCTTTTTTATCCGCTTCAAGAGGATGGATAATTTGCACCGGTCTTATTATTGTTTTGTTCTTTATTGTGGTTGAAAAGGGAAAAAATTTAGGACGCATTTCATTGCTGTTTTTGTTATTAGTTACAGTTGGAATGACCAGCAAAAAAATAAGGGACCAAACTATTTTTGCTGTAGAGCGATTTATGACACTGGAAGCATTAACAGGTGGGGACCAAACAGCAAATGGGACTTTAGCAAGATTAGATGAAAGAAGTCCTAAAGTAATGGCGGCATGGGCCGAAAACCCAATTTTTGGCTGGGGTTATTCAAATGTTTTCCTTAAGAATACCGATGGGCACGTTGGAAATCAGAACATATTGATGCATGCCGGCTTTATAGGATTTTCATTACTAATGCTCTTTCTCTTATTTGTGAATGTAACAATGCTTTTTGATTATAGGTCCTTTGCATACAAAAGCAAGTACAAGGAAACCTGTTTGGTTTTTATTGTCTTTTTTATCGGGTATTTTATATTACACAGTACTTCAGGTCAGCAAATAGGTTTTTCAGGATTCCCTCAAAATATTATACCACAAGCAATTTTTCTTGGTATGTCATCGATAGTACACAAATTGGGTCAAAGAAAAAGTATTGTTGTTAAGTAAGCAGGAAATAAATTATTATTGACTATCTTTCTTAAATAAATAATTTTGCTTACGCATATTCTCAAATCAATTAATGGCAGCTTATACTAAATCATTATTACTCTGTCCGGAAAGGTATTCTTTGTTCAATTCATTTACT
>JAHEYE010000127.1 GCA_023251695.1 Sphingobacteriaceae bacterium
TCTTTAAATGTATTACTTTTCAAATCACCCAATTGATGTTTGGCATCTTTATCGAAACAGCAAGGCACAACCAAACCATCCCAGGTAATAACGCAACCACTCCACATGCGCCAACACTGATTCAGCAATTTATTTTTGATCGACCATTTTCCATCGGCATTTTTTTTGTAGCGGGAGTACTTTCCGTTTTCAGGAATTAAATTATTCCCATTTTCAAAATCGTAAACCTGAGCGGTTTTTAATTTCACATCATCAACACCAAGTTCTTCAGCAAGCTTATAAACATCAGCAATTTGATGTTCGTTTGGTTTCACAACCAGAAATTGGAAGACAATAAAGGGTCGCTTACTTTTTAATTGTTTGCGCCATTTCACAATATTTTTTGTGCCTTCAATCACCTTGTTCAAATCGCCGCCGATGCGGTATTGCTCGTAAGTTTCCTGAGTGGTTCCATCCACCGAAATTATTAATTTATCTAACTGACTTTCAATCGTTTTCTTCGCGTTTTCATCATTTAAATAATGGGCGTTTGTGCTTGTTATTGTAAAAATTCCGTTTTCAGAAGCGTGTTTTACCATATCTAAAAACCCGGGATTTAAATAGGGTTCTCCCTGAAAATAAAAAGTAAGATTGACCAATGAATTTTTTAATTCGGCAATTATTTTTTTGAAAAAATCCACATCCAGCATCCCTGTTGGCCGTGTAAATTGGCGGAGGCCGCTCGGACATTCCGGGCAACGTAAATTACAGCTCGTTGTTGGTTCAATAGAGATGCTGATTGGCATCGCTTTTATGAATGGTTTCCCGTATATTTTTGATATATAGTAAGATGTAAACACCCGTAGAGCGTTCAGTATTTTTCCAAAACTGATTTTGGATATTATGAGGCTGGATTCTTTCAAAAATTTGTTCGTTTTCAAAGGTATACATAAGCCCCTTTTAAAACTAAAATTCCAGCTAAAATAAACTTAATCGATTGAAAAATGACATTGGTCAGAAAACACTTATTTAGAATTATTATAAATTACTAAATGTGTTAAAAAAATTTAAATTTTACGGTTTATTTCTCATTTCTTCTGCTAAATTTGCCCCCAATAAACTGTCATTATAGTGTCATTTATCAAACTAAACCCCGGGAGTTCTTCCTGTAAAAATATGAATAGCCGTATGTTTCAATTTTCTTTCAAATCCCTGCTCGGCATAGCAATGATGTTGGTCCTTTTTTCAGGCAACATGAAGGCTGAAGACGGGGCAAAATTATTTAAGCAAAATTGCGCAGTTTGTCACGCTTCGCATACCGACCAAAAGTTAACCGGTCCGGGATTAAAAGGTGTTTTCGATCGAATTCCTCCAGGCGACTGGGTAAAGCGTTGGATTCTAAACAACGAAAAAATGATCAAAGGCGGAGACCCTTATGCAAGCAAAATTTTCAGTGAGAATGGAAAAGCGGCAATGACCGTTTTTGAGGGTCAGATTGATGATAAAGGTGTTGATGCAATTATCGCCTTTTTAAAAGGTCCGGCTCCGGTTGTAGTTCTTCCTGGTAAGCCTGTAGGAGGTACCGGTAATGAGGGTGAAGAAGTAAAACCCGGCATTGAGCCACTGTATTTTGTTTTAGGTTCTATTGTTCTCTTGGCAATTTTTATAACAACTTTCCGCAGCGTTCGTACTTCATTACAAAACTCAGCTAATCGCACAGAGGGTAAACCTGAAAATCCTGATATGACTTTCTTCGAGGAAGCACGTCATTGGATTAGTGGTCACCGTCGTTTGGTTGGCGTTTTGTGTATCGTCGTCGGTTTCATGGGAATGAAGAGTTGCTGGGATGCCTGTTATGATATTGGTGTTTATTACGATTGGAAAACCCAAAAAGGGTATCATCCTGACCAACCCATTAAATTCTCTCACAAAATTCACGCCGGCGAAAATGAAATCGCTTGTCAATACTGCCACAACACAGTTGAAAAATCACGTCACGCAGGTATTCCTTCAGTTAATGTTTGTATGAACTGTCATAAAGGAATTCAGGAAGGTCCAACCACCGGAAAAACTGAAATCGCTAAAATTTATGCAGCGGCAGGTTTCAATCCTACTACTCAAAAGTATGATGTTTCAAAAACAAATCCACTGAGTTGGTTAAAAGTACACAACTTACCTGATCACGTTTATTTCAACCATTCACAACACGTTGTGGTCGGGAAAATTGAATGTGCAAAATGTCATGGCGATGTAAAAGCAATGACAACGGTTGAACAAAAAGCGCCGCTCACCATGAGATGGTGTGTTGATTGTCACCGCACAACTGAAGTAGCGATGGCCGGTAATGCATACTACGATCGTTTACACAAAGCATTGAAAGAAAAATATAAAGGACAATACGATGTTAAGTTTACCGTGGATAAAATCGGCGGACTTGAATGCGGAAAATGTCATTATTAATAACACGGTACTAACGATAATTATATAGATGTCTATGTCAAAAAAATACTGGAGAGGTTTATCCGAATTAAACGAGAGCCCTGAGTTTTTAAAGCAACATCAAAGCGAGTTTGCTGAACCACTTCCGATAGATGAATTTCTAAACGGAGAAGAGGAAGAAAAATCCGGCACAAGTCGTCGTGATTTTCTGAAAGTAATGGGCTTTTCTACAGCTGCAGTAGCATTAGCTGCCTGCGAAACCCCCGTTAATAAAGCTATTCCTTACATTGTAAAACCTGAGGAGGTAACTCCCGGTGTTGCGAACTGGTATGCTTCAACTTTTTACGATGGTCACGATTATGCGTCGGTACTAGTTAAAACACGCGAAGGTCGTCCGGTAAAAATTGAAGGCAATGAGTTTTCAAAAATCACAAATGGCGCAACCAGCGCGCGCGTTCAGGCTTCTGTTTTAGGTTTATACGATGGTGCCCGTTTAGCAGGCCCTGTTCTTAAAGGGGCTTATACAACCTGGAAAAACGCTGACGATGCGGTAGGAAAAGCGTTAGGTTCAGGTAACGCCGTACTTTTAACTTCAACTGTGATCAGTCCTTCAACTAAAGCTGTCGTTGCTGAATTCACTGCAAAATACCCGAATGCAAAACATGTAACTTATGATGCGGTTTCTTATTCTGCATTAAATGCCGCAAATAAAAACGTGTTCGGAAAATCTGTTGTTTCTTCTTACAATTTCAATAAAGCAAAAACAATCGTTGGTATTGCCTGCGACTTTTTAGGAACATGGTTAAGTCCGGTTGAATTTGCAAACCAATACAGCAAAACCCGTAAGGTTAGCAAGGAAAATCCTGAAATGAGCAAACACTATCATTTCGAAGCTAATTTATCTTTAACGGGAGCGAATGCTGATTACCGTTATATGGTTAAGCCATCTGAATACGGTAAGGTAGTTGCAGCTTTATATAATGAAGTTGCCGGTGCAACAGGCGGATCAAAAGTTTCCGGCGAAACCAAATTAGGAAATGCTGAAGCCGAAAAAGCTATCGCAAAAATTGCAAAAGAATTAGTTGAGAATAAAGGTAACTCTTTAGTTGTTGCAGGCGCAAATGACGAAGGCATTCAGACTTTAGTGAACGGTATTAATAAAATGCTCGACAACTATGGTAAGACTGTTGATTATGTAAATCATTCGAACTTAAAGCAAGCAAACGATAAAGCGTTTATTGATTTGGTTGCTGATATGGGTGCAGGAAAAGTTTCTGTGTTAATGACACACAATTGTAATCCTGTTTATACAGCCCCTGCATCTTTAAAATTTGCCGATGCTTATAAAAAAGTAGCTACAAAAGTTTCTTTCTCCATACAAATGGATGAAACTTCTCAAATGGCTGATGTCGTTTGTCCGGATAATCATTATCTCGAATCATGGGGTGATGCAAATCCAAAAGCAGGGCACTTCAGTTTACAGCAACCAACCATTAATCAGATTTTCTCAGCTCCCCGTTACGAGGGCACGCGCCAGTTTCAGGATACATTATTAGCTTGGGCAGGTGTAAAATCAAATTACTATACTTACTTACAGGCCTATTGGCAAAATCATGTTTTCCCTCAACAAGGAAAATATCTTGATTTCGCTTCTTTCTGGGCGCATACTTTGCACGATGGTGTTTTAAAAGTAAATGTTGCTAAAGAAACGCCTGCTGTGGTTATGGCAAAAGATTCGGCAGGTATGCCTATCATGAGCGGAATTGCAACTGCAATTGCTGAGGCTATGGATTCAGTTAAAACTGAAGAAGTAAAAACGACTCCTGTCAAAGAAACTGTTGCTGCAGAAGCAATGCCAACTCCTGATTATAATAAAGCTGCTGCTATGGCAACTTCTGTTAAAGGTGGCGCATTCGAATTAGCTGTTTACGAAAAAATTGGTTTAGGAAACGGTAACCAGAGCAATAATCCTTGGTTAATGGAATTGCCTGATCCTATCTCTAAAGTAACTTGGGATAATTATATTACAATGGCACCTGCCGATGTAAAAACAATGGGTATGAATGAAATGTTACGCCAGGATATTATGGGAAGCATTGCTACCATCACTGTCAATGGCGTTTCTGTTACAGCCCCTGTTTATCCTCAGCCTGGTCAAGCTCCCGGAACTATCGGCTTAGCTTTAGGTTACGGACGTAATTCAAAAGCTTTGAAAGTTGCAAATGGTATTGGCGTAAATGCATTCGGATTCCTGAACGTATCTAATGAAACAATTCAATTCGCTTCACCTTCTGTTACAATTACAAAAACTGACGATACACATAAATTTTCTGCAACTCAGGTCCAGCATACAATTATGGGACGTGAAGAAGCTATCTTACGTGAAGTTTCATTAAACGAATACAAAACAAAAGATCAGGAAGTTTGGAATCCAGCTACTTTAATTCAAACACACGACGGTAAAGTTCCTATCGCTGAAGTTGATCTTTGGGATGACTATGCACGCCCTAATCATAAATGGGGATTAACCATTGATATGACTTCATGTATTGGTTGTGCAGCTTGTGTTGTTGCCTGCAGCGCTGAAAATAATGTTGCAGTTGTAGGTAAAAAAGAAATCGGAAGAACACGCGATATGTATTGGTTACGTATCGACCGTTATTATTCTTCCGATATGACCAAAGATAAAGCGGAAGCAGAACACATTGGATACAAACAAATGAATTTGGATTTAGAAACTCCTTCAAACAATCCGAAAGTTTCTTTCCAGCCAATGATGTGTCAGCATTGTAATCATGCCCCTTGTGAAACTGTTTGTCCGGTATTAGCTACCAGCCATAGTAACGAAGGTTTAAATATGATGACGTATAACCGTTGTATAGGTACACGTTATTGCGCAAATAATTGTCCGTTTAAAGTTCGCCGCTTCAACTGGTTTAACTATAACGCTAATGAGTGGTTCGCAGATTTCAATCCTGCGCAACAGGAATTAGGCCGCATGGTTTTAAATCCTGATGTTGTTGTTCGTTCACGCGGTGTAATGGAAAAATGTTCAATGTGCGCTCAGCGTTTACAAGCCGGTAAGTTGGAAGCTAAAAAAGCAGGAGCACCGCTTGTTGATGGTTCTATTAGAACAGCTTGTCAGCAGGCATGTCCTACAAACGCAATCATGTTCGGTGATGTGAATGATGAGAATTCCGAAATTTCTAAATGGCGTAACGGTAACAGAAATTATGTTATGTTGGAAGATCTTGGTGTGAAGCCTACGGTATCTTATTTGGTAAAAGTAAGAAATCAGGAAGAAGCAATTCACAATGAAGAAAAACATGAAGAACACAAAGAAGAAAAGCACGAAGAAAAACACGCATAAATATTAATCATATTAAATAAAAGATATGCACGCAGAATCAGAAATCAGGGAACCGTTAATTTTAGGTACAAAAACGTACCGACAAATTACTGATGACATTATTGCTCCCATTGAAGGTAAAGCATCAAAAGGATGGTATGTTTTATTGACCATTTTTGGCTTAACGTTCTTATGGGGTATTGGATGTTTGGCTTACACCATTGGTGTTGGTATCGGAGCCTGGGGCTCTAACAACTCAGCCGACTGGGCCTGGGATATCACCAACTTTGTATGGTGGATCGGTATTGGTCACGCAGGAACTCTAATCTCTGCTGTATTATTATTATTCCGTCAGAAATGGCGCATGGGTATTAACCGTTCGGCAGAAGCAATGACGATTTTCGCCGTAATGTGTGCCGCTATTTTCGTAACCCTTCACACCGGTCGCCCTTGGTTAGATTATATGTTATTCCCTTTACCAAATCAATTTGGTTCATTGTGGCCTAACTTCAATTCGCCATTATTATGGGACGTGTTTGCTGTATCAACTTATTTCACTGTGTCGTTAGTATTCTGGTATATTGGTTTAGTTCCTGACTTTGGAATGATTCGCGACCGCGTTATCAAGCCATGGCAAAAGAAAATGTACAGCTTCTTGAGTTTAGGATGGGGTGGAAGCGCTCGTCACTGGAGCCGTTTTGAGGAAACATCTTTGGTACTTGCCGGTCTCTCCACGCCCTTAGTATTCTCGGTTCACTCCATTGTATCCATGGACTTTGCCACATCAATTTTACCGGGCTGGCATACAACAATTTTCCCTCCTTATTTCGTATCAGGTGCCGTATTCTCAGGATTTGCCATGGTATTAACTTTAATGTTAGTGGTGCGTAAAATCTATAAATTAGAAGCTTACATAACTGTAAAACATATCGAGTATATGAACATTGTTATTATTGTAACGGGTTCAATTGTGGGCGTTGCTTACTTAACAGAATTATTCATGGCCTGGTACTCGGGTGTAGAGTGGGAGCAATATGCATTCCTTAACCGTGCAACCGGACCGTTAGCCTGGAGTTACTGGTGTATGATGACATGTAATGTTTTATCACCACAATTATTCTGGATTAAGAAAATACGTACATCTATTCTTGCAACATTCATTTTATCAATTGTGGTAAACATTGGTATGTGGTTCGAGCGCTTCGTAATTATCGTTCCTACGTTATTACGGACTTTTGTTCCATCGAGTTGGAATACTTATACCCCTTCATTTATTGATATCGGAATTTTCATTGGTACAATAGGAATGTTCGGAACCTTCTTCTTATTGTTCTCACGTTTTTTCCCTGTAATCGCTCAGGCCGAATTAAAAACAATTTTAAAACAGTCGGGCGAATCACAAAAGAAAGCCGCAGCTAATCATAAACACGATCACATTACTGCACATTAATTTTTTAATAAAACATTAAATACAATATGGCAACTGGAACAACAAAACAAATTATACACGGTGTGTTTGGCGATGAACAGCCAATGATAGCAGCGTGTAAAAAATTGCGTTCATCGGGTATTCGCATTAAGGAAGTGTATACTCCTTTTCCTGTGCATGGAATTGATGGCATTATTGGTGTTCCAAGAACACGCTTAGCAATTTGTGCTTTTCTTTACGGAATTACAGGCACCGGTTTAGCTACATTAATGATGTGGTATATGATGATTCACGATTGGCCAAACGATATTGGTGGTAAACCTACATGGGCGTATTATTTTGCTATACCTGCATTTATTCCAATCACTTTCGAATCAACCGTATTCTGCGCAGCACACGGTATGGCTTTGACGTATTTATTACGTTGTTGGTTAGTGCCGGGAGCAAAAGCAAAAAATCCGGATCCAAGAAGTACCGACGATAAATTTTTGGTTTACCTGGAATTAAACGATGAGCAAGCTAAAAAAGCGGAAGGAATTTTAAAAGAACACAGTGTTGAAGAAGTAAATCATAAAGGAACAATACATATACCTGCTCCATATTAATTTATAAAGTATACCGAGTATGAAACTAAATTATAATACAATAAAAACTGCAAGCATCATTGGTCTAGTATTGCTGATCATTTGTGGATTTATGCTTAACGGAAAAAAAGACGAGAACAGTCCGGGTGTGGAATTCATGCCTGATATGTACCGTTCTCCCTCTATAGAAGTTTATGGCACGAGTAGTTTGAATGGCGATGAAATTTATTCATCACAGTTTTTACCTGTAAAAGGTACCATCGCCCGCGGCCACATGCCTTATGCATATCCCAACACAGACGCAGGTTATGCGGATGCCGGTTTATATCTGAAAAATCCTATTGCTCTTTCTGATAAAGTATTGAAGGAAGGCGAAAAATTATTTACGCAGAACTGTGTTCATTGCCATGGCGCAACAGGCGCAGGTGATGGTAAGGTAGGCGTAAAATTACCGGGCCCTCCACCGGCATACAATTCAGGTGCAACAAAAAATTTACCGGAAGGAAAAATTTTCCATTCCATCACTTACGGAAAGGGATTAATGGGAAATCATGCCAGTATTTTATCTACCGAAGAGCGCTGGAAATTGGTGCACTATGTACAAAAATTACAGGGACCTGCTGTAGTGGCAGCGGCTGATTCAACAAAAGCCCCTGCAGTTGCAGAAGTAAAAAAAGAAGAAAAAACTAAATAATTAATTCATAGCAATTACAATATGGATACTGATAAACTAAATTTTACCATCCCGTCAAAAGCTAAAATGGCCTCTTTCATTTTAATGGCTATAGGGTTAATTTCTATTGTTTGTATGTTCATGGCGGATCACAACGAAGATCCCGGATATCATCACAACCGTGCATGGGCAAATATTTTTGCAAGTGCTTTTTTCTTTATGGCCATTGCGCTCGCAGCATCTTTCTTTTTAGGCTTACAATATGCGGCCGAAGCAGGTTGGTCAACCACCATTAAACGTGTGATCGAGGCAGTAACCATGTATTTGCCATGGGGTATATGCATCATGCTTTTATTATTCATTTTAGGTCAGGCCGGTATTCATCATATTTATCATTGGATGGACCCTGAAGCTGCAAAACACGACGAGATTATCGCCGGTAAAATGGGATACTTCGGTGCTTTCTGGTGGATCAGAACTTCTTTATATATGATCGCCTGGGTTTGGTTTACAATGAAATTACGTAAGAACTCTTTAGAAGCAGATAAATTAGATATCGACGTAAACAGCAGCTACCATTGGAAAAATGTAAAATTGGGCGCGTGGTTCATGGTAATCTTTGCAGTTACTTCTTCTACCTCAGCATGGGATTGGTTATTAAGTATTGA
>JAHEYE010000128.1 GCA_023251695.1 Sphingobacteriaceae bacterium
TTTTTTTGAAAACCCTGTGATGAACTCACGGGGTTTTTCGTTTTTAGTCGTAAGTTTCATACGTGTATTACGGGACGAAAGTCTTACTTTCACCTATTATTATGCACCGCATATATTAGGTTAATTACATGCGTCTAATTAATATATTTTTCATATTTTTGGCGTAATCAAATAATTTTACCCATGAAAAAAGTAATCGCATTAAGCTTAATAATCCTCTTTAAAATCGGAACGGCTCAAACAACCAAGACAACGTATTACGACCTTAAGAAAACTAAAAAGAAGGAAGTGTATCAGACAGATGCGAATGGAACAGTGAATGGCAGTTATAAAAATTATGATGAAGATGGCGCAATAGCAAATGAAGGGACTTTTAAATTCGGAAAGAAAAACGGGGCATTCATTGAATATACCAAATACGCGAATTACGCTGGAAAAATGCAAATCAAATCTAAAGAGACGTATGTTAATGATTTGAAAGAAGGGCCGGCTACCTATTATATGTACAGAGATGAATTAGGAGTTTATGAATTGCAGACCGGAATCTATTCGCAAAATAAAGAAGAAGGAGTTTGGGCAAAAATATATCCGGTAACGGATAATATAAGTGCACCAACTTACGAAGAGAAGCAAAAAATGGTAAATGAAATAGTTAATAATGCAATTTACAAAAACAGTATGGGGATTAAATCCTTTAAAAAATATCAAGCCGGCCAAGTTGTAAACTTTAACGACACTACTGTTAACGAATATTATTTTCCTTCAGGAAAAATATATTCAACGATTACCTGGAAAGATGGAAAAAAAGAAAGCGAGAAATATTTTTATCCTGATGGCAAATCGAAAATTAGCGGCTATAGTTATGATGGCACGCCGGACTTTTATACCCAAAAGGCTTTGGATATGGAAAAGAAAGATAACGACACACGAAAAGTAGCTGCGGATAAACTTAATCAAGCTGTTGTTGATGCGAATAAGGATGTATCATCTGGCAATTTTGAAGAGGGCCTTAAAAAAATGAATTTCGCGATTAATAATTACATACAATGGAGAGATAACACTTACACTTTTGCAAAGAAAGAAACAGAAGAATTAAAGGCAGCCCTCAGCTTACAAAGTTCACTTATTGAAAGCAAAAACAACGAAAGTGTCACTAAAGCTAAAGCATTAATTATTTCCGCTAAAACAAAATTATTTTCAAAAGATTCCTATGGAGCTTCTGATACCTATGGAGCTTCGGGATATTTAAATCAGGCATTTACCGCTATCGATAATAAATCTACCCTTCCAATTTATCAAAACCTGCAATCATTAATGATTTTAATTAAAATAGTTAAATCTTTACAGGATGGTATGTATGGAAAGTCTTCTTATGACGACGCCATACGTGATTTCAAGTATTTAAAAAATCAATCAAAAACTTTAGAAGGAATATTTAAAGATGATTTATCCGAATTACTCTCAAAAGGAGCGATAAAACAGGATGCTTACAATAAGATTCTGATTGATGGAAACATCAAATGAAGATAGACTGACTAAAAACAATTAATACTGTCGCAAATAATTACCTGCCCTCCGTTACCATGTTACGGGGCATTGCATCGCTGATGGTTTGCCTCGTTCATTTCACCGGGACTATTGGTGAGGGACTATTAAAAGATATTGGTGCTTTCGGGGTTTACGGCGTACAGATATTTTTTACTATTTCAGGATTTATCATACCCTACTCTTTATTTCATTCGGGTTATCTGATAGGCAATTACCATAAATTTCTCCTGAAGCGTATTGTGCGTATTGATCCGCCTTATTTAATATGCATTCTTATTATTATTTTACTTTCGTGGGCAGCCCAATTATCCCCTTATCACACAACCGAACCTCTTAAGGTATTTTCCCTCAATAATCTTTATCATTTATTTTACTTAACGGAAATTTGTCACGGCAAATGGCTCATTCATATTTTCTGGACATTAGCCATTGAATTTCAGTTTTACATTTTAATTGGTTTGATCTTCCCCCTTCTCCTTCAAAGTAAAAAGTATGGGAAAGAAATTATCTTTTTTATTTTAAGTATCATCCCTTTTGTTTTAAAAGATGATCGTTTTGTGACTGATTACATTTTTTACTTTTTACCCGGTATGGCCTATTTCTGTTTTGTATCAGGACAAATGAACGCCAACAGACTTTTTTTCTGGTTGATTGTTTTTGCAACCTCTGGTTATTTTAAAAACGGATTAGCGGCTGCTATTTGTCCGCTACTTTCGATTTCGTTCATTCATTTTGTGAAGCATCCTATGAAGCCACTTATTTTCTTAGGCACAATTTCATACTCCCTTTATTTGGTACATACGCCACTCGGCACAGACAGCTTAATACAGTTTTTACAAAATTACATTACAAGCGACTCCGGAAGAGTTTGGCTAATGTTTTTGTCGTTGCCGGTTATTATTGGTATTGCCTGGGTTTTTTATTGGCTTATCGAAAAAAAGTCGCTTTCCTTATCACGCCGGATTTCTTACAAACAGTAAAAACTTTTTTGCCACAAAGCCAGAACATAAAGTTTATAAAGTAATTTAATTTCTTTGGTTCCAGCTTTTTGCGAATCAAATTGTTTTTTCAGAATATCTAATTTTATGAATGGCAACTCTTTTTTCTCCAAAACGTCAAAAATCATTTTGTAATTCCCTCCTATCCATTTATCCATCGGCGTTTCAAAGCCCTTTTTATCGTAGCGTTCATAAATTTCCTTAGGTAATTTTTCTTTCACAGCTTCGCGTAAAAAATATTTTGAGGCTCCGTTCTGGATTTTCCGGTTTCCGTTAATCGAGAACATTAAATTTATTAATTCAATATCATCACTGAAAGGTGTACGACTTTCCACACTATGCCACATGCCACATCGGTCCTCACATTTTAAAAAAGTTTTTAATCTGGCAGCTGTGATATCGTAAGCCAATTGTTTATTTACATTACCGGGATATTTAACCGGGTTGACTACCGGGTAAGAATCAACAAATGAATTGTCAAAATAATTTTGAATCCCCTTAAGGTAAGAATTATAATGCGCTTTTATTTTTTCCTTAACGAAAAGTGAGAAAGGTGATTCAATTGTTTTTTTACTTTGGTTTAATTCCCTGATGAATCCGAAAATATTTCCATAACCCAATAAATAATTCCATTTGGCTACAAAATGATGATGGTAGCCGGCAAATAATTCATCGGCACCCTGACCATCCAACACAACTTTAATGTTATTTTGTTTGGCAAGTTCCATCACTTTATACTGCGCGTAGGTGCTCGTATCCCAAATAGGAACGTCCTGCGAATAAACAAGAGTTTCCAATTCCTTAAACAGACCATCTTGTGTTGGTTCAATGGTTTTATGAATACAGTTTACTTTTTTTGCAATAAGGTTGGCATAATGGCTTTCATCCATGTTCTCACCTTTAAAAACAGAAGTAAAAAGATAAACAGGATTCTTCTGCTCCATTAAAACTGCTAAAGCCGAACTATCAATACCGCCACTTAAACAAGAACCCACGGGGACGTCGCTGCGTAAACGCAATTTAACTGCACTCGTTAATTTTTCTTTTACTTCAGAAATCAACTCTTCATTACTTTGCAAATCGGTACCGTAATCGTAATCAGAATTTAATTTGAAGTAACAAGTTGTATTAAAAGAATGATTTTTTAAATTATATTTCAAATAATGTCCGGGCCATAATTCGTAAATTCCCTCAAAAAAATTGTTTTCTTCCTGCTCAGTCCGGTTATTTATCAGATAATCGTGCAGTGCTTTTTGATTTATTCCTGCCTTCACTAATCCGCTTTTTACCAATGCTTTTTGCTCACTGGCGAATCCAAAAGCATTATCATTGTCGGAATAATAAAAAGGTTTTACGCCAAAGCGGTCGCGCGAGCAAAACAATTCCTGTTTATCTGCATCGTAAATACAAAACGACCACATACCATTGAATTTATTAAGACAATCAGTTCCCCAGAATTTATAAGCATTTAAAACAACTTCTGTATCGCTTGTTGAAACAAATTTGGCACCTGCGGCTTCAAGCTCTTTTTTTAATTCGAGATAATTATAAATTTCGCCATTATAGGTGATCCATAATTTTCCGTCCTGCAAAGCCATTGGCTGGTGACCGGTTTCACTTAAATCTAATATCGATAAACGGCGGTGCGCCAATGCCAAATTAAAATCACCGTTTGCCTCCGAAATATTTTTTTGGGGAATATAATTTAACCCTTGTTTTAATACAGGCGTATCCTGAGAGGAGCATGGTATAATTGAATCACCAACCAGCAAAAAACCTTCCCCATCCGGACCACGGTGTTTAATAGCCTGTGAAGCATTAAAGATAGTTTCCTTTAAATTAAATGAGTTACTGTTTTTCAGCACAAGACCGGCAATTCCGCACATATGCTAATCAGAAATTAGTTTTTATAGCGTGCGTTACAACGGATGGCCATACCCACTCTTAAAACCGGCCAGAAAACAAAACCATTTTCGAAAGCCATACCTACGCTTTGAACGGCCATAGGTTCGCCCCTATCGTCGCCATAAGCACCTACATAAGAGAAACAAACGGTACGCGCTATGCCTGTATAGAAACCAAGTTCGTAAAATGTTTCACAAGTAATTGGTTTGTCTGATTTATAAAAACGGTTGCGGTAAAATATTCCTACCAGATTTTTGGTTTGTGAAACACGGTAATTGTATTGATAACCTTGTCCACCTTTACCATCAGTAGAAAATTCAACATTGCTTGCGTGCTGATAACGGTAAGAAATGTATAAACCTTTTGATCGTAATTTTTGGTTATTGGCGCGGTAAGGGACAACAGACAATAAATTCAAACCAAAACGGACTTCACCGCCCACATTCTTGAAAGAAATATTAGGCCATATATCCTGGCTTGGTTTATCGTAACCTGAATTAGCGAAAATATAAGCTCCCTGTAATTCCCATGAGAATTTATCTTTAAATACTTTCTCGAAAGAAACTGAAGCTTTGTTTGCTAAAAGCGAAGTGATATGAATTTTAAAACAACCTTTCAAGTCGTATGTTGAATCCGCTTCCGTTCTTGCGATGATATTATCCTTCGGCTGCGGTTTCTGGTAATCGTACTTAGCCACAAGAGGATCGTTCAGATCGTAAGTATAAGTTGGCGTTGCCATTGTGTCTTTTTCAACACGCCCGATCTTACTCGGATCTCTGTCTTGCGAATAAGCACTAATTGATAACGCGATTAGTAAAGTACTGATGATTTTTCTCATTTGATATCTCATTTAAATTCTTAAAACTAATTTCTTTCTTTCCGCAACTGTCATCCTGCCCAATACAATCGGGAAATTGCAGGATCTCTATAGACCTATCTTTTTATTTACAATTTCCAAAATTTCTTTCTCTTTTGCAATGGTATCGCTCTCAATTTTCTTTCCTTTTGCTACGATATCATTCACATAATTCTTATCCTCGTATCCAGTAGCGTTAATCCTCACATTCATGAAGGCTCCTATCACAGCACTTCTCGCACACAAAGCCCCAACACCTGCATCGGTTACCGAATTCGGGTTTCCGGTTTCTACCATCGCTTTTATCAGGTCCATGCTCTCATACGACAATTGCATCACCTTAAACGGAATTTCAATGGCAAATTTTGTTGCCTCCTGAATCGCTTGCGTTCTTGCTTTCTTTTCTTCATCGGTTGCTTTAGGCAAACCGAAGGCCATCATTATTTTATTAAACGCTGCGGTATCCGCATCCACTAATTTAATCAATTCATCCTTATAATACTGCCCTTTTTCTGCCCAATTGCTAAATTCTTCCCATTTGTCGTCCCATCCCTTCTTGTGAGAGCTTAAATTAGCTACCATTGCAGCTAGCGATGCCCCCAAACTGCCCACATAAGCCGAAATAGAGCCACCGCCTGGAGCAGGACTTTCACTGGCGGTTTCATCCGCAAATTCAATAAGTGTCATGTTTATCAATTTGCTGTCGGCTTTTTCCATCAGTAAATATTCGATGATGCGTTCTTCGGGTTTAAACGGGTTTAATTCATCCAGACCCATCGATTTAACGGCTATCTTAATTATTTCTTTTTCGCTAACCCCAGTACTACGTTTTTGTTTTCTTAAAAAATATTTACCGGCGTCGATTAAAGATTTCAAAGGTACTAATCCCACTAATTCGGAACCCGTGACACGGATACCACGTTCGGTTGCTTTTTTACACACTTCATCAAATGCAATGTGTAATGGGGTAATATTGATATTAGTTAAATTCATTGAAATTTGCGCAACGCCATATTCCTCAATAAACCAGCCAATCGCCTTTACGCTTTTTAATGAACCCGGAATTGTTTTTGAAGTTCCGTCCGCATTCTTCACAGGTTTTCCGTTTTCCAATACTACGCGTCCTGCTTCACGCACATCGAAAGCTATTGCATTAGCGCGACGGGTAGAAGTTGTATTTAGATTTACGTTATAGGCCACTAAAAAATCGCGTGCTCCGATAACTGTGGCGCCGCGTTTTGCATCAAATTCCGCAGGACCAAAATCAGGTTTCCACTCGGGCAATTTTATTTTTTTGAAAAAACCTTCGTATTCACCTGCACGAATCACTGATAAATTATTCCGTTTCGTATCCGCTTGAGCAGCCTCGTATAAATAAACAGGCAATTTTAATTCTTCGCCAACACGCTTTGCCAATTTTTTTGCAAACTCTGCAGTTTCCTGCATTGAAATATTACTTATCGGAATAAGCGGACAAACATCAGTAGCTCCCATCCTGGGATGCTCGCCTTTGTGTTTACTCATGTCAATTAATTCACCCGCCTTTTTTATTGCTAAAAATGCCGCCTGAATAACCGCAGAAGGTTCACCAACAAAAGTAACAACTGTACGGTTGGTTGCTTTTCCCGGATCCACATTCAATAACTTAACACCTTCAACGCTTTCAATCTCGTCTGTAATTTGTTTGATGATATTTAAATCGCGGCCCTCGCTGAAATTCGGCACGCATTCTATTAATTTTTTCATATTCCTTTTGTTAGTGCATTTACAAATTACTTTTTTGATTTACTTAATTCAGAATATTTGGGACAAGATACTAAATGATCGTTCACCATTCCTGCAGCCTGCATGTATGCGTAACAAATAGTGCTACCACAAAATTTAAATCCACGTTTTTTTAAATCTTTTGCCATTGCATCCGATTCAGGTGAAGTGGCAGGTACTTCGTAAGAATGCTTATGTTTATTTTGAATAGGTTTATAACCTACAAATTGCCAGATGTAACGGTTAAAGCTCCCGAATTCTTTCTGCAGATCCATAAATAGTTTTGCATTGGAAACGGAGGCTTCAATTTTCAGACGGTTTTTAATAATACCGTCGTCTTTCATTAAACGTGCTATATCTTTTTTGGTAAAAGCCGCTACTTTTTTATAGTTAAAAGAGGCGAATGCTTTTTTAAAACCTTTTCTTCTGTGCAAAATCGTTTTCCAACTTAAGCCCGCCTGAAAACTGTCTAATATCATGTATTCAAAGTGGACTTTATCGTTTAAAACAGGAACGCCCCACTCTTCATCGTGGTATTTTTCCATTAATTTATCGCCCGTTGGCCAATCGCACATTTTTATTGGTTTTGGTACCCAAATTTAAGGGTTTTTTGTAACTTTGCTATATGAAAGGGGTAAGTTATATAACTAATAATAAAAACAGGAAAACGGCCGTAGTAATCGATTTAAAGACCTTAAAGAAATACGACGAGCAATTGGAGGACCTTTTTGATATGATTATCGCCGAATCAAGGGCTGAAGAACCTTCCGTTTCGTGGGAGATGGTGAAGAAAAACCTTAAGAAAAAAGGTAAATTGTAATATGTATAAGATTACATTTAAAAAGTCTGCCGAAAAAGAAATTCAGAAATTACCATCAAGTATTGTAACTCGAATTGTGCCTGTAATTGAAGGATTATCTATGAATCCCAGACCAACCGGTTCAAAAAAATTAGCCGGTAGTAAAGAAAATATATGGCGAATACGAGTTGGCGATTACAGAGTTGTTTATTTAATTGCTGAAGAAGTAAGAATTGTTGAAGTAAGAAGAATTGGTCACAGAAAAGATATTTATAAATAAAAATGAATTTCAGCCAAATAAATAACCTGCTAAAAAAGGAATTTCTGCTCGAATTCAGACAGAAAGCCAGTTTGGGAGGCATATTGGTTTATGTCGCTGCCACTGTTTTCATAAGCGCTCTTTCATTTACGGGCAAAATTCACACCCACGAATGGAACGCCCTTTTTTGGGTTATTTTGCTTTTTGCTTCAGTTACCGTTTGCAGTAAGAGTTTCTTAAAGGAAACAAAAGGCCTTGGTTTGTTCAATTATACCTATTATCCGCCAAGGGCTTTTATCCTCTCCAAAATCATTTTTAATATGGTCTTAATGCTTTGCATAAGTTTAATTACCTTATTTTTTTACATCTGGTTTATTGGTGGAAATATCCAGAATTTTAGTCTGTTTTTCATTACGCTCGCCTTGTCTTCTACCGGTTTTGCAGGGGTTTTGAGCCTTATGAGTGCCATTGCTGCCAAAGCCAATAATAATTTCGCACTTATGAGCATTTTAAGCTTCCCGGTATTAATGCCGATGCTGGTGGTGTCCATCCGGCTTAGCAAGCAGGCAATTGATGGTTTAAGTTGGGGCGTCAGCTATGATTTTTTGTTAATATTAGCCGCCCTAAATGTATTGGTAATTATGCTCGCAAATCTCTTATTTCCTTATCTTTGGAACGACTAAAAAATGGTTAGTTGCTAAATGGTAAAATGGTTAATTGTAAAGTTCCTTATGGAAAAACATCAACCATTTAGTCATCCAACAATAAACCATCCAACACAATGAAAAACTGGTACAAAATACTTTCTGTTTTATTGATCCTTTACACCATTTTCGTTGGATTGATAGGATCCGTACCACGTTTGGATATTTTGAATGAAACCATACGTAATGTTTATTACCATGTGCCCATTTGGTTCGCGATGTTATTCATGATGAGCGTTTCTATTTTTTACGCGATCCTTTATTTGGCATTTGCAA
>JAHEYE010000129.1 GCA_023251695.1 Sphingobacteriaceae bacterium
GTTGTAAATGATATGCAGAACGGTTTCTTCTTCGTCAAATCAACTGTTACCGGTGTAGGTATTAAAGAAAATGTAAATGCACTTAATGCAAATGTTTATCCGAATCCTGCAAAGAATAATCTGACTATCACTTTTGCAAATACCGATTCAAAAAATTATTCGGTTGAAATAACAAATGTATTAGGACAAATGGTTTATACTGAAAGTAATCTCAACGATTGTTCTTTCCCTGTTACTTTCAAGACCATTGATGTTACTGGTTTGGAAAACGGCAGTTACATTGTAAGCATTAAAGCGGGTGAAAAACATTATCAGAATAAAATTATCATCGCAAAATAATTTATGTTCTCTAAAAATTCAGTTATTGGCGTAGTTGGTTCAGGTGCTATGGGTGCAGGCATTGCCCAAGTGGCGGCCGCAGCCGGACATACCGTTTATGTTTACGATAACAATTCCCAATCGCTTGAAAAAGCATCAGCCAATTTAAAATCATCTTTAGCAAAGCTGGTTGAAAAACAAAAAATTTCGTCAGAGCAATCGCAAAACATTTCAAAGAATATACATTTTGTTTCTGATTTAAATTCCTTTGCAAAATGTAATTTGGTTATTGAAGCTATTGTTGAGAATATTGAAATAAAACAAAAAGTATTTTCAGGTCTTGAAAAAATTGTTTCTGCCGATTGCGTTTTAGCAACCAACACTTCATCTTTATCCATCACTTCAATTGCATCTGCCTGCACGAAGCCTGAGCGCGTTTTAGGGATTCATTTTTTTAATCCGGCTACTATCATGCCATTGGTTGAAATAATTCCCGGTATTGCAAGCAATGGAGATTTAGCAGTCGATGTAAAAAAATTAATTGACGGCTGGGGAAAAATAACCGTTATTGCAAAAGATACGCCGGGCTTTATTGTGAACCGCGTAGCCCGTCCGTTTTACAGCGAAGCTTTGCGCATTTACGAAGAAGGCATTGCCGATATGCCAAGCATCGATTGGGCCATGAAAGAATTCGGCGGCTTTAAAATGGGACCATTTGAATTAATGGATTTAATTGGTCATGATGTAAATTACGTGGTAACTGAAACCGTTTGGAAACAATTTTATTTCGACCCCCGTTTTAAACCGAGTTTATCGCAAAAACGACTTCTTGAAGCGGGATTTTTAGGTAAAAAAAGCGGTAAGGGTTTTTACAATTATGCGGAAGGTTCAGCAATGCCGCAACCTAAAAAAGATGAAGCCCTTGGAAAGCTTGTTTTTAACCGCATTTTAACCATGTTGATGAATGAGGCCATTGATACCCTTTATTATCAAATTGCGAGCAAAGAAGACATAGATTTAGCCATGACTAAAGGGGTAAACTACCCTAAAGGCCTCTTAAAATGGGCAGATGAAATCGGACCTAAAAACGTACTAAAAACCATGCAGGATTTATACAATTTATACCAAGAAGACCGTTACCGTCCGAGCGTACTTTTGAAGAAAATGGCTTCTTAATTTAAAATTTACTACTTTTATTAGAATGAAAAGAGTTGCCTTTATAAGCGTTTTCCTGTTTTTAATGGCGGCATTTTCTTTCTTGTCCTGTAATAAGAATAAGACAAATTCAACAAACACTTCCGGCAATGAAATAGCTGTAGCTAATTCAACAATGACAATAGGAGGCTCGTGTTGGTTATATGATAGCTGTAATGTAAACCCTAACAAAATGAAAGGAATATGTGGTAGTTGTACAGTTGAACTTATTTTTGGTAATATGACTTTTACCGGAACTTATGCTTTAACTAGTGGGGTTCCAGCAGCAGGACAAGCACAAATAAAGATAACCAATCCTCCAAGCCAATCAATAGGGATTTGGTATTCAAAAATGGGTTTATTAAGCGTTATTAGCGGCACCAGCGGAATTGTTGCCACCTTTACAAATATTCCTTGTAACCAAATGGCAACATCTAATCCAACTGTAACAGCGTCTGGAACCATGGTCTGCTACTGATTTTACCCCTTTTTACTAATCCTAAATCCATTTTCACTCATTTGTTGGCAATTTGTTTGCCCAAAACAGCCAAAATGGCTATATTTGAGTATCAATTCTAATAGAAATGAAAAAAGTATTATTATCCTCTTTTGTTGTTTTAGGCCTTACGGCTCTAATCATTGTTTCTTGTAAAGACAAAAACAACAACAACATTACTCCTACTTATAAAAACCAATCGGGTGGTACAGGAGCTAATCCTAATATTAATGTAGTAACCGTAACAGGTACTACTCAGGTAACACACCCTGCAACTGAAAACAGTTCATTAATTGTTGGTGGTTCAGGCTGGGTTTATGATGGTTGCTCAATTAATAATAACGTTTTAACCGCTTATAACGGAGCTACACAGGTACAAATTGTTTTTGGTGGTGGTCCGGTTACTAACTCAACTTATGCGTTTACTTCAGGTATTCCAACTTCAGGTCAGGCACGTATGACGGTTGCTAATGCTCCGGGACAGCCAGATGGTATTGTTTGGTATTCTAAATCGGGTTCTTGTGCAGTAACTACAAGTACTGTAAATACAACAGCAGTATTCACCAGCGTTACTTGCGTACAATTAAATTATCTGTTCCCTGTTGTTGGTTGTTCAGGCCAGTTAGTTTGTGCACCTTAAAATATTCATGATTTTTCTCAAAAAGGCTTCCGACATCGGAAGCCTTTTTTATTTTTGTACTAATTGATCTCCGTTAAAAAAATAATCTCCTATCTGCGACACCAATATGCGGTTGACCTCAGGGCTCTCGCACTAATGAGAATTGCGATCGGGCTCGTTATCCTCTGCGACCTCATTATCCGGGCAAGTTCCCTTACGGCCCATTACACGCAAGATGGCGTTTTGCCGGTTTCTCTTCTGCTTGAATTTGATTCGAAACCTTTACGGTGGTCGTTTCATTTTTTAAACGATTCTTTTGCTTACCAGTCTTTATTGTTTGTACTAAATGGACTAATTGCGTTATTGCTCATTGCAGGCTGGCGGACTCGCATCATTACCATCTTGTCGTGGGTATTTATAGTATCCCTGCAAAACAGAAATTCTTTCATTCAGCAAAGCGGCGACGATTTGATACGCCTTGTTTTGTTTTGGGCCATGTTTATGCCTTGGGGAAAATTTTATTCGCTGGATGCAAAAAGAAATAAAACCTCCTCGAAAAATTATTTTTCAATGGCCTCTTTTGGTTATTTGCTTTTAATTGTATCTGTCTATTTATTCTCATCCATTCAAAAAACATCACCCGAATGGCGGAGCGAATTTACCGCGCTTTATTATGCCTTGAGTTTAGATCAGTTGAAAATTGGCATTGGTGATTGGCTGTATCAATTTCCTACCTTAATGAAAATAATTACTTTTCTGGTGTTTTATTATTTCGAATTATTGGTTCCGCTACTCTTATTAATTCCATTTAAAAATTTAAAATTCCGTGCGATTTGTGTTTTCTCCATTATTATTTTTCACATTGGTATTTCGCTTAATTTGTATGTAGGATTGTTTTCTGCAATTGGAATTTCCAGTGCGCTGGGTCTACTACCCTCTTCTGTAATGGATTGGTTCGATAAAAAAGTCGTTAACTCAAAGCAACAATTTTCATCAGCCTTCTTTAAAATAAGAACATCAGCTGTCCCACAGATCACACGCAATAGTTTTTTAGCATTGATTATGGGCTTTTGTGTTTTTTACAATCTTGGATTTGTGAAATCATTCCGTTATGCATTAGACGATAGGGCTGCATATCTCACCAATCTTTTAAAACTTGAACAATATTGGGGAATGTTTTCTCCGCATGTTTACAAAACCGACGGCTGGTATATTTACAGAGGCATTCAATCGGATAACTCTATCTGGGATATTTACAGGGATCAAGGCGGCCTCGATTATACAAAACCCAAAGACATAGATAAAATGTATCCAACCGACCGCTGGCGGAAATTTGCAGAGAATTACGAAAAAAATAATTATAACTTTATGCGCCCCTATTATTGCAAATATTTAATTAAGGAATGGAACAAAAAACACCCCGAAAATAAAATTGACGGACTTTATATTATGTTTATGATGGAGGAAAGTCTGCCCGATTACAAAACCGCCCCCATCAAACAGCAAAACACTTGTTTGTGTTACGAAAATGAGCCAGCTAAATAACATAAGCAGATATTTTAAGTATTATGTCAACGCCAAATCGGCGCATGGGGTGCATTCGCCTTTCGTTTATAAATTTGTTACCGAGCTTTTAGACCATTACTACGTAGATTATTATCAGTTTAAAGAATTAGCTGAAATAAGAAAAGCACTTTTAAAAAATAATTCCGTTATTGAGGTTACAGATTTCGGTGTGGGTTCAAAAGTGTTTAAAGATAATAAACGCAAAATCTCCGACCTAGTTAAATACGGCACCAGCAAAACAAAATTTTCTGAATTGTATTTTAAGCTGGTGAATTTTACAAACGCACAATTTGTGGTTGAATTAGGAACTTCTATTGGTTTAAATACCTTGTATCTCGCAAAAGCGAATTCCAAATCTACTATTTACACCTTGGAAGGTTGTCCAAAGCTTGCCGAATTTTCTAAATCCCTATTTGAAAAGCAGGAAATAAAAAATATATATTTAATAAACGATACTTTCGAAAAGGCTTTCCCGAAATTATTAAATGAAATTCCGAAACTCGATTTGTTATATATTGACGGAAACCATAATTACGAATCCACCATCAATTATTTTAAATTGGGATTAGAAAAAAAACATAACTACTCTGTTTTTGTATTTGACGATATTAACTGGAACACCGACATGCAAAAAGCCTGGGAAGAAATTAAAAATCATCCGGATGTAACTTTGAGTCTGGATTTGTTTTACGCAGGAATTATTTTCTTCCGTAAAGAGCAAAAAGAAAAAGAGCATTTTGTGTTGAAATACTAATCTATCTTAGCCACAAAAGCTCTAAAGCTCAAAACCCCACTAAAATTTTGTGGGATTTAGTGTTTTTGTGATTTAGTGGCAAAAATCCCAAGCCCCTCTTTATAAAAAAGTTTGTTTTTCATCCATTAAAAGATTTGCTTTGTATTTATAAAACACAAGATTATGGCAGGCGTAAATAAAGTGATTTTGATAGGGAATTTAGGTCGCGACCCCGAATTAAAATACCTCGAAGGAAATGTGGCGCGCGTTAATTTCAGTTTAGCAACAAGCGATTCATACAAAGATAAAAACGGTAACCGTGTTGATCAAACAGAATGGCATAATATTGTAATGTGGCGCGGCCTTGCAGAAAGCGCTGAAAAATACCTTAAAAAAGGAACACAGGTTTATGTAGAAGGTAAATTACAAACCCGCCAATGGAACGATAAAGACGGAAACAAGCGCAATACAACAGAAATCGTAGCTGAATCGTACGTTATTTTACAGCGCCGCGATGCTTCAAGTAATGAAGGAAACACTTCCGAAAACCAAGGCAGCGGCGATGTGCCATTTTAATGTTGAAAATAAACTTTACATACATTCTTTTTTTTACGGTAGTGGCCTTTGCGCTTTCTTCCTGTGATGGGGATGAAGACAAAATTTATTCGCCTAAACCCCGCGGCTATTTTAAAATTAATTTTCCGGAAAAAAATTACAGGTTATACGATAGTATTTGTCCCTACACTTTTGAAATTCCCATTTACGCCCGAATGGTTCAGGACAGACACATGGGTGCTGAGCCCTGCTGGCTGAATATGGAATTTCCGCAGTTTAAAGCCACAGTACATTTAAGTTATAAAGCGGTGAATGATACAAACCTTAACCGCTATATGGAAGATTCGCGTGATTTCGCTATCCGTCATCAGATAAAAGCAACCGGACTTGAAGAATCTGTTGTTATCCGCGACAGTGCCAAAGTTTACGGATTGGTTTATGATATTGGCGGAAATACAGCCTCATCGGTACAATTCTATTTAACCGATAGCACCAAACATTTTTTACGAGGCTCCCTTTATTTTAATACCGTTACTAATATCGACTCATTAAAAATAGTAATTGATTTTATCCGCGAAGATATTTTACGGATGGTACAAACCTGTAAATGGAAAAATCAGCCTTCCGCTGCTCCTGAAAAAACAAAAAATTAATTGGTAATACGTAGGGCGTTGCCGTCGTAAGTATTGTTATACAAACGCAAAGGCGAAGTTGCAGGTCCTGTCATAACCGCCCCATCAAAAATCTGCCATTTTGAGCCACTGATGGTGTCTTTACAAGTAAAAGCATCCGATTGCACTTTAACGCGGGCACCGACATCATCGGGTAAATAAGTAGAGGTGCGGTCTAACACAACAAATTCACCTGCTGTTTTACGGTAAACAATTAAACCGCTTACCCCACCGTTAAAATACATCCACCCGCCCGGGGTTTGTATTTTGAAATTAAGAGGATCGCCTGGGTAAATAACAATATTAATGGGGGTATAAGGCACCCCATTATCCTGCACTTTCTGAGCTTTTTTCTTACAAGCCACCGCCAGTACGCAAATACTTACCGCCAGAATTATTTTTATTTTTTTAGCAAGAAACATTTTAAGGCCTTTGTATTAAACTGTTACCTTTATACAAATTTACAAAAAATGAGCGACTCTTACCAATCCGGGGAAAAGCCCAAAATCAATCCATTTTTACCCCTTTATTTCTCGGTAATACTGGTTATTGGCATTGGCGCCGGTTATTTTTTGTCGTTTAACAGTCCTATCCCTGGTTATGGCGGAAAATCACAAAATGATAACGCTTATTCTAAGATTACAAGTTTACTGGAGTACATTAAATTAGATTATGTTGATACCATCAATGAAAAACAATTAGTAGAGAGAACCGTAACCTCCATGTTACAGAGTTTAGACCCACATTCATCCTATATCCCCGCCTCCGATTTTGCGCAAGTGAACGAATCATTGGAAGGCAATTTTGAAGGTATCGGTATAGAGTTTAATATTATTAACGATACCATCCGTGTTATTACACCCATCAGCGGCGGTCCATCGGAAAAACTCGGTATAAGAGCCGGCGATAAAATTGTGAAGGTTGACGGGAAAAATATTGCGGGCATCAAAATAACGAACAAAGAAGTATTCGAGAAATTACGCGGCAAAGAAGGTTCTGAAGTTTCGGTTAGTGTTTTAAGAGCGGGCGTCGCCACAGCAATTGATTTCAAAATCACTCGTGGCGAAATTCCGTTATACAGCATTGATATTTCTTACATCGTAAAACCCGGCATAGGCTACATGAAAATAAGCCGTTTTGCCGCTACCACTTATGAAGAGTACCTCGCTGCCTTTAATGATTTGACTAAAAAAGGAATGAAAAAACTTATTCTGGATTTACGAGGTAACCCGGGAGGATTTTTAAAAGCTGCCGTTGATATTGCAGACGAATTTTTAATGAACGGTCTGCACATTGTTTATACCGAAGGACGGGCTAATCCTAAAAAAGTTTACAAATCTACTGAGCGGGGAAGTTTTGAAAACAGTCCGCTGGTTATTTTAATTGACGAAGGCAGCGCCAGCGCAAGTGAAATTGTTGCAGGGGCGGTGCAGGATAACGACCGCGCCACCATTATTGGCAGAAGAAGTTTTGGAAAAGGATTGGTGCAGGATCAACGCGATCTACCCGATGGTTCAGCGGTGCGTTTAACAGTGGCAAGATATTATACACCAACCGGACGATGCATTCAAAAATCGTATGAGAAAGGAACTGAAGAATATTACCAGGAAGAAATCGGGCGTTACAGTGACGGTGAATTAGTGAGTGCCGACAGCAACAAGTTCGATAAAAGCAAAAAATTTATAACACCCGGCGGTAAAATAGTTTATGGTGGCGGAGGAATAATGCCCGATGTTTTTGTATCGCTGGATACGGCTAAGTACAGTCATTTTGTAAACCGCTTGTTTTATACTGGACTAATAACAGAATTTGGTTTCAGCTACAGCGATAAACACCGTGATGAATTGACAAAAAAATATACAGCCGATAAATTTGTAACCGACTTTGTTTTAAGTGATAATATTATTGTGGAGTTTTACGAATTACTGCAGAAAAAGAAAGTTGAAATACCCGACTCAGAAAGGACGAAAAGTACCGCCAATTTGAAACAATTGATTAAAGCTTTGATTGGAAGGAATTTATACGATAAAGATGCTTATTACCCTATCATCAATCAAACCGATAATAGTATTAAAAAAGCAATAGAAGTTCTTGAAAAACCTCTCAAATAATTCTATCCGCCCTTTCAGAATCTTGCCACTAAAGCACAAAAGCTCTAAATACCTCTAAAATATTTTGTGGGATTTTGTGTTTTTGAGTTTTCGTGGCTAAAATTTGGATTTTCATAAATTATATAAGCCCTTTTAATAAATAATTTTATAACTTCGAATAATTAAATTTTTGAATACTTAAATCTTTAAACCTTAAATAAAATGGCTTTCGAATTACCAAAACTAGCTTACGCGTTTAACGCTTTAGAACCACATATTGATGCTAAAACCATGGAGATCCACCATGGTAAACATCATAATGCTTACGTTACAAATTTAAACGCTGCGATTGCAGGCACTGATGCTGAAAAATTAAGCATTGAAGACATCTGCAAAAACATTTCTAAATATCCTGCGCCGGTTCGTAATAATGGCGGCGGGCATTACAACCACTCTTTATTCTGGAGCATTATGGGTCCGAATGCGGGCGGTGTACCAACGAATGAAGTTGGAAAAGCAATTGCTGCTGAATTCGGTTCGTTTGATAATTTTAAAACACAATTTTCACAAGCAGGTGCAACACGTTTCGGTTCAGGCTGGGCATGGCTATGCAAGAAAGACGGAAAATTAGCGGTTTGCTCAACACCTAATCAGGATAATCCTTTAATGGACCTTCCTGACACCTGTAAAGGCACTCCGGTTTTAGGCATGGATGTTTGGGAACATGCTTATTATTTAAACTACCAAAACCGTCGCCCGGATTACATGACCGCATTTTTTAATGTTATTAACTGGAATAAAGTAAACGAACTTTATTTAGCT
>JAHEYE010000130.1 GCA_023251695.1 Sphingobacteriaceae bacterium
TGAGAAGCTTCAGTATCTGCCTTGCGGACTTCAGGATGGTTAGCTAATCCTAAATAATTATTTAAGCTCCAGTTTAGTAATTTTTTACCGCGAAAGATCATGTGCGGGCCAATTTCGCCCTCTAATTTCGGGAATGTAAAATAACCATGTGATTCGTTTGCATACTCACCAATAGCACCCATGTTAGCCGTAACTTTTTCAAAAATATCTTTCATAATAGAGTCGGATAGAAATGTTTGCCAAAATTATCGATTTTTGGCCAATTTTGCCTTAAAAACAGGGACTTTTGTTCACGTTTTTCAACAATATTATGAATTATTAAGCCTATGGTTTAACTTTATTCACTAATGGAAGAGGTCCACTGCATATATAACGGGCATGTAATAAATCTTTACGAACCGGCTATTCCCTTTTCGAACCGGGCTTTCCGATATGGCGATGCTTTGTTTGAGAGCATAAGGGTTTGTAATGGAAAAATTATGTTCCTGAAGGATCATCTAAGCCGTCTTAAATTGGGGATGACGGTTTTGCGGATGAATTTACCTGCTGAATTTAATTTTGAGAATGTAGACGCGTTGGTAAAATTACTGTTGGTTAAAAATAAGATAGGCAGGGATGCACGCGTACGCTTAACGGTTTTCCGAAACGAAGGTGGTTTTTATGCACCTGAAACAAACGACATTTCGTTTTTGATTGAAGCCGAAAATATAGAGGCCGGGGGTTACCAATTAAATCAAAAAGGTTTATGGATGGATATTTATGCCGATATCCGTAAACAGATTAACAAACTCGCGAACATAAAAAGTTCCAATGCTTTAATTTATGTAATGGCAGGGCTGGCCAAAACTTCGATGAAACTCGATGAATGCTTTATTATTAACGAGAACGGGAATATATGTGAGAGCATCAGCTCAAATGTTTTTGTGGTGAAAAACGGATGCATGTACACAGCACCGCTTACTGAGGGTTGTGTCGACGGAATCATGCGTAAGCAAATATTAAAGCTGGCGGCTTCCAATAAAGTGCTTACCTTTGAAATGCCTTTAACTATTAATTCGCTGATGAACGGGGACGAAGTTTTTTTAACGAGTTCAATCAGAGGTATCAGGTGGGTAGGGCAGTATAAGACTAAATTTTATACCAATAAAATGAGTGTATTTTTTACTGAAAAATTAAATGAGTTGACTGTTAATAAAACTGTTGTATGAATAGGCTGAAACTGATCGAGCAAATTAAATTAAAAAATACTTTCTTATGTGTTGGGTTAGATCCCGACGTAGATAAGATTCCGAAACATTTTTTAGATGAGGAAGATCCGATCTTTGAATTTAATAAAGAAATAATTGATGCAACAGCTGAATATTGCATTGCTTTTAAACCTAACACTGCTTTTTATGAGGCCTATGGTTTGAGTGGGATAGGAAGCCTGGAGAAAACAATTAAGTACATAAAAATAAATTACCCTGATCATTTTTTAATTGCGGATGCAAAGCGTGGTGATATTGGAAATACATCAACCATGTATGCTAAAGCCTTTTTTAAACGTTTGGAAACAGATGCCATTACCGTCGCACCCTATATGGGAAGCGATTCGGTAAAACCGTTTTTGGCCTTCGAAAACAAATGGGCAATTGTATTAGGTTTGACAAGTAATGAAGGCTCATGTGATTTTCAACAGTTGAAAATTAATGATGAAGAATTATATTTGAACGTAATACGTAAATGTGCTTCCTGGGGAACTGAGGACAACATGATGTTTGTGGTAGGAGCTACTAAAGCCCAAATGATGGATGATATCCGTAAAATTATTCCGAATCACTTTTTGTTAGTACCCGGAGTTGGTGCGCAAGGCGGTTCACTGGAAGAAGTTTGTAAACACGGAATGAATAAGAATGTTGGATTGATCGTAAATGTATCACGCAATATCATTTTTGCAAGTAACGGGAAGGATTTTGCAAGTAAGGCGGCCGAGGAAGCAAAGAGAATAGCAAATCAAATGAAAACTTTTTTAAACTAAGAAAACATGGAAGAGAACAAAAATCAAAATCAGATCGATATTGAGTTAAGCGAAGAAATTGCAGAAGGTATTTACTCAAACCTCGCTATTATTACCCATTCACAAAGCGAATTTGTGGTGGATTTTATTAAAATGATGCCGGGGGTGCCTAAGGCAAAAGTAAAATCACGCATTGTATTAACGCCTCAACATGCCAAGCGACTGGTAAAAGCATTGAATGATAATGTGCAGCGCTTCGAACAAACGCATGGTAAGATAAAGGATCTTGAAATGGCAATACCATTAAATTTCGGCGGACCAACTGCTCAGGCTTAAGCAATTTAAAAGAGGGGTTTAATTAAAATTTGTTTTATGAAGAACATGAAATTTCTTATCGTCTCTTTTTTGTTTTTACAGTCTTTCGCGGCCTTCTGCACAAAATGGAATGTCGGACCAAGTAAAACTTACACGGTTCCAAGCGCGGTCAGACTTTTAGTCAATGATGGTGATACTGTTTATATTGATGGTGCTGTTTATGCAAACGATGCAACCAAGTGGATTAAAAAGAATCTTAAATTCTTTGGCTTAGGCACAGTTTCTGTTCCTACTGTTCTTCAATACACGGGTGATATTCCAAATGGAAAAGGTATCTGGGTTTTTGAAACAGCCGGAACTTGTGATAATCCGTATATCGAAAATATCACATTCGATGGAGCTCAGGTTTCGGATGCAAATGGTGGGAACGGAGCAGGTATCCGGATGCAGGCATATAACCTAACGGTTAAAAACTGCATTTTTAAAAATTGTCAGAATGGAATCTTAGAAGGTGGAAGTTATACGGGAAGTAATGTAACAATTGAAAATTCGGAGTTTAATAATAATGGTTACAATGGAATCAACGTATCTTACATCGGCTATGAGCATCATATTTACATCAGTGCTCAAACGGATACTTTGCTCGTCAGAAATTGTTATTTCCACGATCCGCGCGGAGAAGCTAATTCATTAAAAACACGTGCCCAGAGAAGTTACATTTTGTATAATTATATTGACGAAGCTGCCGGTATTGGCAGTTGGGAATTAAATCTGGCGCAAGGCGGTTTAATTGTTGTGGTAGGAAATGTAATTATTCAGGGAACTTCAGGAGCTAACCACGGAATTGTAAGTCTGGATGCTACAACAAATCCGATTGAGGAGTTGTATTTTACAAATAATACGATCATAAATAAATATGCCGCTGTAGGAACGACCCGTTTTATACATATGGTGCCTGCTTCGGGTGTTACGGTTTATAAATTTTATAATAATATTTTCGCTTCAGTGCCTTCAGCAAGTAATGTTTATTTTTCGGGAACAGTTCCTCCTGTATTGGATACAGCAAGAAATAAAACCACAACTAATTATACCACTTTTGGTTTTGTAAATCCTGCCGGTGGAAATTACAATTTACTGTCATCTGCTGTAGCTGCAATTAATCAGGGAACAACTTGCGGAAATACAAGTACCGCTTATGGTTTAACACCCCAATTTATGTATCAGAATTATACTTCAGCATTAAATTCACGGGTAATTATCGGACCGGCAATTGAAATCGGCGCTTACGAATTTTCGCCAACAGGAATAGAAAGTTTTAATTGGGAAAGTAATTTGTCGGTTTTACAAAATCCTTATACTAATACAGCGCAGTTTTTAGTAAATGAAAGGAATTTTTCGGGAGGAACGGTTAAAATTTATAATATTAAGGGAGAACAAATTTCAATAAATGAATTTAAAAGTAATTCCTGTTCATGGAATTATAATTCTGTTGCCGATGGAATTTATATTGCTGTTATCCAAAATGGAAACCAGATTTTTTCCGGAAGAGTAGTGGTGACTAAGTAACCTCAATCTGCAATCCATCATACGCCAACTCGATATGATCGGGCAATTCCAAAGTAACTTCATCGTGAAGACCTAATTGATGAGAGATATGTGTGAAATAAGTTTTCTTAGCTCCTAATTCGTTTGCTAAATCAATAGCTTCCTGAAAAGTGAAATGGGAAATATGTTCGTTGCGGCGTAAAGCATTTATCACAACAACCTCCGAACCTTTTATTTTCTTTTTTTCTTCCTCACTAATAAAATTTGCATCCGTTATATAGGTGAAATTTCCGATACGGAAAGCTTTAACAGGTAATTTATAATGTAGAACGTTTATCGGCTGTATTTGTATATCGCCAACTACAAAAGGATTGTCATTAAAAGTGTGTAATTTAATTTTGGGAATGCCCGGATAATCCAAATCCGCAAAAATATAAGAGAAAGCACTTTTTAGGGCTTCCTGAACACGTTCTGTGGCGTAAACAGGCATCACCATCTGATTAATAAAATTAAAAGCACGGACTTCATCCAAACCTGCTGTATGATCTTTGTGTTCATGCGTAAAAACAACCGCATCTAATTTTGTTACTTTTTCACGCAGCATTTGTTGTCTGAAATCAGGACCTGTATCAATAACGATAGTGGTATTTTTATATTCAATCATTACCGAGGAACGCAGCCGTGTGTCTTTTGGGTCAGACGAAGTACAGACCTTACAGGTACAACCAATTAAGGGTACGCCTTGTGATGTTCCGGTTCCTAAAAATGTGACTTTCACTTTAATAAATTAGTTCTAAAAATATATAAAAATTCTATCGGTTAGAAATGGTGTGGAAAAATTCTGATACCAAACTTGGTTTTAAGCATATGGTAAAAATAATACCGAAAATTGCACCCCAGAAGTGCGCTTCATGTCCGATACGGTCTGCATCGGGATCTCCTGTTTTTCGTTTGCTTAAATAATAACTGCCTGCTAAAAAAACGATACCCAATAGCCAGGCCGGCATAGGTAATACAAATAAATAAAGCGTTTGAAACGGCTGAATGATTATAAAACTGAAAATAATGGCTTCAATAGCTCCGCTCGCACCCAAGGATGAATAAGAGGGATTATTGCGGTGCTTAAAATATTCTGTGATACTCGCCGCGTAAATTCCGCCTGTAAATAAGGCGATGTATGCAAGCCTTCCGATTCGTGTAGCCCTCAGAACTTCTGCCGGATCATTCACGTCTCTACAAAAAAGAGAAGGGTACATGCCAATCAAATCATTTGTGCCATCAATTTTGTAATAACTTTGCTCAACCGCATACCCGAACATGTACAAGGCAAAAACATTCAAAAATAAATGCATGGTGTCGCCGTGAATAAAAGCATGCGTTAAAAAACGGTAATGCTCTTTGTTGTGCTTGATAGAATAGGGATGGAACAGATATTTGTACATGGAATTTTTGTCGTAAAAACAAAAAACCGAAAAGACGATAATAAGTATAAGAAATGTTGTAGTTACCATTAAAGTACAAATTTAAGGAGATTGTTCAAAATTACAATCCCCTTTCTTTATCTAAATACGACCGAACAACCTCAATGGCGTTATCAATCACATCACTCAGCGCCGTAATAAATGTTCCCGGTTTTGCTATGTCTAAGGCGTGTTTTAAAGCTTCAATTTCTTTGGGAATGTATTCGTAAGATTGATTTGGGTTGGATTGTTTAATTCCTTCTACCAATAATCTTACAATATCATCGGCTTCGCGGCCGCGTAAAAATTTATCCTGACGAATTATAATATGATCAAACATTTCTGCAGATATTCTTCCCATGTCCCTTATGTCATCATCACGTCTGTCGCCTGTACCGGTAATAATTCCGATTTTATAAGGTGATTCAATGGTTGACAAAAATTCTTTTATACCTCTGAAACCATCTGCATTATGAGCGAAGTCAATCAATACCTTATGTTCCTTGAAATCGAAAATATTCATTCGTCCCGGTGTTAATGTGGCCGACGGAATAAATGTTTCCAGGCTCAATTTAATATCTTCAATCGTAAATCCATAAACATAGCTTGCTAAAGTAGCTGCGAGAACATTATAAATCATAAACGTTACTCTGCCGCCAAAGGTTAATGGAATCTGTGTCACTTTTCCGACTCTGAATTTCCAATCACCTTTTTTGATGGTGATAAATCCGTTTTCGTAAATAGCAGCAATGCCACCTTTTTTACAATGTTCTTTTATGATTGGGTTATTTTCATCCAGACTAAAATACGCAACATTACAATCAACAGTTTTTGAAATTCCTGCGCAATATTCGTTATCAGCATTTAAAACTACATAACCATCACGCTTTACACTTTTAGCAACAACGCCCTTTACATTGGCCATGTCTTTAAGTGTATTAATATCCATTAAACCCATGTGGTCTTCCTGAATATTAGTTACAACCGCAACATCGCATCGTCCGAAACCTAAACCTGCGCGTAAAATTCCGCCACGTGCTGTTTCTAAAACCGCGAAATCAACCGTAGGGTCTTTTAAAATAAATTCAGCACTTACCGGTCCGGTTGTATCACCTTTGGTAAGCATTGAATTTTGCACATAAATTCCATCTGAAGTAGTGAAGCCAACTCTGTAACCATTATTTTTTACAATATGTGCAATCAAACGTGTAGTTGTGGTTTTACCGTTAGTTCCTGTAACGGCAATAATTGGAATGCGACAGCTTTTTCCGGGAGGATACAACATATCAATAACAGGAGCTGCAACGTTACGTGGTAAACCTTTTGCAGGTGCTAAATGCATTCTGAATCCGGGAGCTGCATTTACTTCTAACACCACACCGCCCGAAACTTCTAAAGGCTCGCTTAAGTTTTGCGCCATAATATCAATACCGCAAATATCTAAGCCAATTACACGGGAAATCCTTTCACAAATAAAAATATTTGTCGGGTGCATGATGTGTGTTACGTCGGTTGACGTGCCTCCTGTGCTTAAATTAGCTGTGCCTTTTAAATAACAGTGCTCATCTTTTTTCAAAACCGTTTCTAAAGTGTAATTCGATTTCGCCAATTGCTCCATGGTTTCGCGGTCGACACTTATTTCTGTCAATACATTTTCATGACCGTAACCGCGGCGCGGATCTTTATTTTCTTTATCAATTAATTGTTGAATGGTAGATTTTCCGTCACCTGTTACATGCGCAGGTTCACGTAAGGCTGCGGCAATAAAACGGTGGTTAATTACCAAAACACGGAAATCGTATCCTGAAATAAATTTCTCGACAATAATCCGTCTTGAATATTTTTTAGCGTGTTCAAATGCTGCCTTCGATTCTTCCAATGTTTTTACATTGATGGAAGCACCTTTTCCATGATTCCCATCCAAAGGTTTAAACACTAATGGAAATCCAATATCAGCAATTGCAGCTTCAATTTCAGTTTCATCCGAAATACATCTTCCTTTTGCAACAGGAATAGCCGCATCAATTAACATGCGCTTGGTTTCATCTTTATTCCCTGCTAAATCTACAGCGATAGAACTTGTCCTATCAGTCATCGTTGCACGAAAACGCACCTGATTTTTTCCGTAACCTAATTGTACCAATGATTGAGAGTTTAAGCGGATGTACGGGATATCTCTTGCCACAGCTTCATCTACTATGGAACCTGTACTCGGACCAAAACGTTCGCGCTCGCGGATTTCGCGCATTTGTTTAATGTCGTTCTCTAAATCGTAATCTTTTCCTTCCACTAATGCTTCTGCAATTCTAACAGATGCTTTTGCAGCGTAAGTTCCCACTTTTTCTTCCATGTACGAGAACACCACATTGTAAATACCCGGTGTGCCTGTTCCGCGTGTACGACCAAAACCAACTTCCATACCTGCTAAAGATTGTATTTCGAGAGCAATGTGTTCAATAACATGTCCCATCCAAGTTCCTTCTTCAATACGTTCAAAAAAACCACCTTCATGGTCTTTCGAACAACGGTGCGATTTCATGGAAGGAAACATTTTTTTAAGACGTTCACCAAAGCCATTTATTTTATTGGTTGGAGATTGCTCTAAAGCTTCTAAATCCAACTTCATTAAAATTAATTTTTTGCGGTAATTCGACCAGTAATTTGGACCTCTGAGGGCGCGGATGTCAATAATCTTCATTTAGATACATTTTGTTATATTCTAAATATAACTCAAGTTTTCTATTATAGAAAACAAATTAAACAGTATCTCTGATATTCAATATCATCTTTTTGATTTATATCCGGTTACTTTTCAATTATCGCACTCTTTTATGAAGCACAATTTGTCATTTCGAGCGTAGTCGAGAAATTTTTGAGGGCTCAGGTCTCGACTACGCTCGACCTGACAAGATGCTTCTAAACAATTAGCTGTTTAAAATAAGGCAATATTTATAGGGATTTAGAGTCAATATTGCCAAGGTTTAAGGTAGATTTGCAGTAAATAAACCAGAATAATGGGCACACCAAAGGGTAAATTAATAATTATTGGAGGTTCGGTTGATAAGGGTAGTTTTTCTGAATCACCCGAAGATTTAAGCAGGAAACTGAAATTTTTTGAAGAAGGGATTTTAAATAAAATCATAAAAGTTTCTGCAAAAAATAATTTATCGCGTATCGAAATTATTACAACAGCTTCGAGTATTCCTGAAGAAGTAGGAGCAGAGTATGTAAACGCTTTTAAAAACCTGAATGTATTAAATGTTGGTGTATTAAATATTAAAACCCGTGAAGAGGCCAATGCGCATGAACACATTGAGCGATTAAGGGCTACTAATGTTGTTATGTTTACCGGTGGTGATCAGTTACGTTTGACTTCGATTTTCGGCGGTACTGACTTTCATCATTTATTATTAGAGAAATACGAAAATGAAGATTTTGTTATTTCAGGAACATCAGCAGGCGCTGCTGCCAGTTCAAATAATATGATTTATCAGGGAAGTAGTCATGGTGCTTTATTAAAAGGCGAAGTAAAAATCACAGGAGGTTTAGGGTTTATTAATAACGTAATTATTGATACACATTTTGTACAGCGTGGAAGAATAGGAAGATTGCTATACGCTTGTGCGAGTAACCCAATTAACTTGGGTATTGGATTAGGAGAGGATACCGGATTATTAATTACCAATGGAAATGTTATGGAAGCCATTGGTTCGGGTTTAATTATTTTAGTT